>CAVOCO010000142.1:0-4529 GCA_963694215.1 Phycisphaerae bacterium | reverse complement strand
AAGCGCATTTAGTCCGTCCGAAGCGGGCGGAGCCTTCATCGGCGGCGCGACTGGAACTGCCCTGTTGTGGGGCATCAAACGAGCTTTGTTCTCAAGTGAATCAGGTCAAGGGTCATCACCGATTGCACACTCTGCAGCCCAAACACATGAGCCAGTGAGCGAAGGCGTTGTGGCAGGACTTGAGCCCTTCATTGACACCATCGTCGTCTGCACACTGACGGCGCTTGTCATTCTTTCAACCGGCGCGCTCACCCGAGGAGTGGACGGCATAGACGCCGACGGCACCTTTGTCAGTACGCCGACCGTTGCGCTCCATGCAAGCGAAGTCGATGGCAACACGAAACGATCATGGACACTGGGCACACCAACATCATTTCATATAAACGGCGAAGACGTCGTCTATGGCCAGACCAATCTTCCCGAGCGAACTGAGCGCGGTGCCGAACTCGGCGGGCCGTGGAAAAATGGAGACTCTGTCTTCGCCATCGCACAAGGCGGATCAACCAACGAAGCAACCGCTTCCAATCGCGTGATGATGTCCGGAACAGTTGTCCTTCCAGAAGAATCGAGCAGCGATCCGCACGTGCGGTGGGATCTCATCAGTTCCACCAAGAGTGAAGTCGCCCATTGGTCATCCATGATCGAGAGTGGACTGCCTACTTTGGTAAGCCCCGTGCTGTACGAAGACTACAAAGGCGCAACACTCACCGCCTATGCCATCAATCGTCAGTTCCCTGGAGTCGGCAACTGGTTCATCTTGATTGCCTCGTGGCTCTTTGCTGTGAGCACGATGATTTCATGGTCCTATTACGGCGAACAAGGCATTGTCTTCCTGTTTGGAAACTGGGCAGTCGGTCTGTACAAGATCGTCTACTGCCTGTTGATTCTGGTCGCAACGGCCGGCATCGTCACGACAACGAAAGAGATCGGCAACTTGTCCGATCTTGGCACAGGCGTGATGTTGTGGGTCAATATTCCAATCATGCTCATCTTTGGTGCAACGGCAATGACCGCATGGCACAGTTACTTTGGGCGTGTGCGGTCTGGCGAAATCCAAGCAGCCAAGAAGAACTCATCGAGTGAGTAGAGCGGACGTTCGCTGGTGCGTTGCAGATATTGCGGATGCCATTGAGGTTGGCCTGACTGCGCACATCGATCTCGATCGCTGTGCGCAGTCAGTCCGAGGCATCGACGCGCTCCATGAGGTTGGTTTGCATCCAATTCTCGCAAGTGCCCTTGAGGACGCGGGCTTCGGTGTTCACCGCGAACAGCGATACATCGGCGCTCGCTCCAAGCGATCTCGCAGCGAAGGACGACGATGCGATCTTGTGCTCACACCTGATGGACGGCCGCTTCAAGACCCCGCGGCAACAGCAACGCTCTTCGATGACCCAAACGCTGTTCGACTGGAAGAAGCATTTTGGCTCGAGGTCAAGACCGTCGCGCAGCACACCGAAATGGGCCCCAATCAAACATGGTCCAGCGAACTGCTTGGAACTGTTCTTGCAGATGTCGCCAAGCTCGCAAACGCCACGAACATCTTTCATGCCGCGCTCTTGATTGTGCTGTGGGTCGAGTCGGTCGAGGTGGCCGAGCATGATCTGGGGGTGTGGCAAGATCGGTGCATTGCCAAAGGCTTGCCAATTGCAGCGCCATCTCAACGAGTCATTTCAATTCAAGACAGGCTTGGGAACGCTCACTGCGTTCTTCGCGCGTACCCCGTCATGCATCTTTGATCGGGCCAGCCTTAACCGTATCGGCAATGGCCATGGCGCACTCACCAGCAAAGTCGTGCCCCTTGTACGAGCCAAGGGCGCGGCGGAGTCCGTGTTGATGGGCAGCCGTCCGCCGCGAATCATCGAGTAGCCACTGGGCCTTGGTGACAATCTTGCTTGCACCGCGGCACCACGGCACATACTCAGGCACGATTTCATCATCTGCAATGATGTTGGGCAGCAACTTGTACTTCGTCTTCAGTAGTAACTTGGCGCCGATACAGCTGATGAGTCCGGTCTTGTAGACACCGATCATCGGGTGACACTGCCGCATGATGTCCAAGGTCACTGTCCCCGATACAGTCAAGGCGAGGTCGGACCAAGCAATTGCTTCATCTCGCATGCCAACCACCATGCTCAGGCCAACTGGAAATTCTCCAAGCTTGCGGTGAATGGCCTCAGCGGTTTCTTGCGACGAGGCCACGATGACACCCGAAAGCGTCGATTGCCGATTCCGGAGTTCATTGAAGACCGAGATCAGCAACCCGATATTGCGGCGAACTTCCTGGGTCCGTGACCCAGGGAACAACGCGAGCCGCGGGGCCCCTGCCGGCAAGCCGTGAAGCCGTGACTTTAGGTCTTCGGCGCTTAGTTCGCGGTTAATTGCAGGGTGACCTACAAACGTGCCCTTGATGCCCCGCTCGCCAAACCACCGAGGTTCAAATGGCAGCAAACACAGCACATGATCTGTCAGTCGCTTGAGTTTCTTGACCCTCCACTGGCCCCACGCCCACATTTGAGGAGCTGCCAGATGCACAACACGGGCCCCTGCCTTTCGGCTGACCTTGCAAATCGGAAAGTTAGCGGCAGGCGAGTCGACGGGCACGTGCACCATCAACCGGCATGTCTTGATCCATCGCTGGATGGCTTTGATCTGCCGGCGAACCTGCCGGATATGCGACAACGCGCCAAGACCCATCGCGCCATCATCAGCGGTTCGGCCAGCCATCTTCGCGCCGGCTGCTTCCATTTTTTCGCCACCCCAGGCATAGACCGTCCACTCTGGATGCGTCTTGAGCAGACGCTCAATTACCGGCGCCGCCAGCGCGTCTCCACTCGGCTCGAAGGCCGTGAACAAGACGACCGGTCCAGCTGAAGTGTGAGTCTGATTAGTCACGCAGGCAGGATACCCGGAGCCACCGCCCCACCTTCCAATTCGATATCATGCCCCATCAATCGCCCACCGGGGACATGGCGACCCGAGGAGCTTTTTGACCCATGCCAATGCGTACTCATACTTGTGGTGAACTTCGATCCTCCGATGTCAATTCGGACGCCACTGTCTGTGGCTGGGTCAATACCTTTCGAGATCAAGGGAAGGGACTTGTGTTCATTGATATCCGCGACCGCACCGGCCTGACCCAGGCTGTCTTTGATCAAGAAGACTGCGAATCCGATGTCATGGAACTCGCCCGGTCACTGCGCCGCGAAGACGTCATACAAATCGGTGGCCGCGTGGATCCACGCGAGGGCGGCAAGAACCCCAAACTTGATACCGGCGAGATTGAAGTTCGCGGGACCTCGCTGAACATCTTCTCACGTTCGAACAACCCGCCAATTCTGCCCGACGATCATGAGGCCTCCAAGATCGCTGAGGAAGTGCGGTTGCGGCATCGGTACATCGACCTTCGCCGGCCAACCATGCAACGCACACTCCAGATGCGGCATGATCTGTCGGCCCTTACACGCCAGTACTTTCATAATCTCGGATTCCTTGAGGTAGAGACACCGCTGCTCATCAAGAGCACGCCCGAAGGTGCGCGTGACTTTATCGTGCCCTCTCGTGTCTACCCCGGCAAGTGGTATGCCCTGCCGCAAAGCCCTCAGATATTCAAACAGATTCTGATGATTGCCGGCTGCGACCGCTACATGCAGATCTGCAAATGTCTTCGCGACGAAGACCCACGCGCCGATCGGCAAGCAGAGTTCACACAGATTGACCTCGAGATGTCCTTTGTTGACCGTGACGAAATCCTCAAAATCATGACTGGCTTTGTGCGGCGTGTCTTCAAGCAACTGCTTGGAGTCGATCTCGGCCAGATTCCAGAAATTCCTTGGCAACTCGCCATCGATAAGTGGGGAACCGATCGACCCGACATGCGTTTCGATCTGCATCTGCAGGACATTTCTGAGATTGCCGCCAAGACCGACTTCAAGGTCTTCCAGTCTGCGCTCGCCAAAGATCGCGGCGTTGTCAAAGCAATTCGCATTCCTCAGTCAGCAGACAAGCTGAGCAGGAAGATTCTCGATCAACTGCAAGAGACAGCCAAACTTCACGGCGCAGGCGGACTGCCATGGACAAAAGTCACCGAGAATGGATTTGAGGGCGGTATTGCCAAATTCATCGAAGGTGTTGCCGACGAACTTTCTGCGGCGCTCGAAGTAGAGCCTGGCGACACGATTCTGATGGGCTGCGACCAGTGGCTCAAGGCGTGCGAATCACTTGGGCAAGTACGCCTGCACGCAGCGCGGCATCTTGAACTGATCGACACGACGGCATGGAAGGCGCTGTGGGTCGTTGACTTCCCCATGTTCAGATGGAGCGAAGACAAGCAACGTTGGTTGTCCGAACACCATCCCTTCACAGCCCCGATCCCAGAAGACATCGACAAACTCGAATCCGATCCCGGCGCTGTCGTCTCTGCCGGCTACGACATCATCCTTAATGGCTCTGAAGTTGGCGGCGGTTCCCTTCGTATCCACGATTCTGAAGTCCAGAACACGGTCTTTCGTGTGCTTGGCCTTGAGCAAGAG
>CAVOCO010000141.1:0-4538 GCA_963694215.1 Phycisphaerae bacterium | reverse complement strand
GTTTGAATTTGACATCCCATCCGGGAATGCTGCGATGTACTTTCCAGAGTGCAACGTGATCGTGCCACGACGTGTTGATCCACAGAGTCGCACACCCGGTTTCAAGGGCTTCGTGGCGACCATCACACGCTGTTGATGTTTTCAGCCTCGCGCTGCCCAAGTGGTTCAGCAAGTGTGATGGAGTGGCCAGCGAGCCACCCGCCTATTGATCGTCGTCCGCTTTCGAGATAAGCAGAAAGCGGCTCCAGCATCGTGGTGCTGACCACGAGCGGCAGATGAAGTGCAGAAGATTGATCAGTTGGATCAGCAAACGCCGCAATGTCAGCTTTTGCTGCAAGAAGGCGTGTGATTGATGCAGTCGTGAGGTGCGGCATGTCACAAGGCAGGATCAGCCATCGTGAAGCGATCCCACTTGCAAGCACCGCCTCGATTCCAGCAAGTGGTCCATGTCCTGCGTGCCTTGGAAGATCAGTGATATTGGGTGTGCCTCGCATGGCATCTTTGGGACCAGACACAACGACATGACACCCAGCATCTTGAGCAATCGCAATGACACGTTTGCCCATTGGCACACCATGTACGAGTACGTGTTGCTTGGGGGAGCCCATACGCGTGCTGCCGCCTCCGATAAGAATTGCGGCCGCGGTGTCGAATTGGAATGTGGGAGTGCTCATCGTGAGAGCGTACCCATGCTCACGCCGCGCGTGGCCCGTCATAGGGCGGATCAAACCATCCAAGGCACCCCAGCCGCGCTGCAAGCGTGTGGATTCTTCGGTCCTGCTCCTGTCGTGGAGCTGGTGTCTTGATTGCTCTGGCCACTTCAACCGGGAACGGTATTGTGCGTGGCAGGCAGAGTTGATCGTGTTGGGGGATGCTGATCATGGGTCTAGAGTGACGATCGGCTGAGTCGACCAATCGATTCAGTGTTTCGCAAAGAATTGTATACAGGGGCCGTTTTGGCTCATATGCGGCGGCAAGATCCGCACAGCCCAACGTCTCATAGGCCCGACTGGTGCT
Organism: Phycisphaerae bacterium; assembly: GCA_963694215.1. Lineage (GTDB taxonomy): Bacteria > Planctomycetota > Phycisphaerae > Phycisphaerales > SM1A02 > UBA12567. Next base: position 3,521 of record CAVOCO010000141.1, on the reverse strand, counting down.
ACGATGTATCGCCTGATGACGACCCTTACCCCACAAGATGTGCAAAAATGTTCCGATCCAGCCCTCGGCGCAGTTGTTGCCAAGGTTCACGCTGGCGAACGACTGTCCTGCGAAGACGGTCTTGTGTTGTACGAGACGTCTGATTTGTGGTCGGTGCTCGCAGCAGCGAATTGCGTTCGGCGTCGCTTGCATGGAAATGTTGCGTGGTACAACGTTAATCGCCACTTGAATTACACCAATGTGTGCGCGCTCTCATGCCACTTCTGCGCTTTCCATCGAAAACGTGGCGACGACGGCGCGTACGAGTACACAATCGATGAAATTCGCGAGGAAGCCAAGAAAGCAGAGGCGGCCGGAGCGACTGAGATGCACGTTGTTGGTGGGCTTCACCCATGGCATCCATTTGAGTTCTACACTGAGATGCTTCGCGCTATTCGAGAAGAAGCACCTCGTGTGCACATCAAGGCGTTCACGGCGGTAGAAATTGTTCACCTCGCCAGGATTTCAAAGCGAGGCCGAGATGGCGCTGACGGTATTCGTTCGGTATTGGTAGATCTGCGTGAAGCCGGGCTCGGATCACTTCCTGGCGGTGGCGCCGAGGTCTTTGACGATCGTGTGCACGACGAGGCATTCAAGGGAAAAATTCGCGGTGATGCGTGGATGGATGTTCATCGCATCGCTCATGAGCTCGGCATCCATACGAATGCAACGATGTTGTACGGTCATATTGAGGGGCGGATGGAGCGACTGCGTCACATGGAGTTGCTACGTGGCCAACAGGACACCACTCTGCTGACATGGGCCGCGAAGCAAGGTATTTCGACGGATCACAATCATGTTGTCTTGACTGGTCCCGACTCGCACTATCCACAACTCAGATTGCCAACCATTGAGTCATGCGATACGGGCTACTACCAAACGTGTATTCCACTTCCGTTTATTCCTGATGCCAGTGAGCTTGAACGTTTGTATGGGCCAAGTGGGCTAGAAAATGTACGAACGCTTGCAATTGCCCGGCTGATGTTGGACAACATTCCGCATATGAAGGCGTTCTGGATCATGCAGACATTAGCAGCGTCGCAGCTCATGCTGGAGATGGGCGGTGCGGATGACATTGATGGCACAGTGGTGTGGTACGACATCACCAAGGTTGATGGTGACGGCACGCATCAAGAGGTTACGGTGGCAGACCTTCAGCGTGTAATGCGAGAATCTAATCTTGAGCCAGCCGAGCGTGACACGCTGTATCGTCGCGTCACGCGTACTGGTGCCGAGTGGTCTGTCTCGTAGGACCCGATAGGGTTCTTTCTTGAGTCAGCTTGATTGTGGCCTGAAACAGACACGCCTGCAGGCTTCTGACTCAGATCCAGAAATCCTATATCCCCCCACGGCCAAGCAACCATTTGAGTTCAGGCATCTTGAGCATCTTGGAACCGAGTCCATAGATCAGGCAGCCGACGCTAATGAGCACGCACAGTTCGATTAGTGAGTACCACCAGTCTTGTTCATGCCCAAACAGAGTGCTCGCGCCCCATACGCCAGCGGCCATGGTAGCGGTGAGCGAGATGATTTGAATGATGGATCGTTGGACAGCGCCGCTACATATGGCCACGCCGCGACGGTGAAAGACGAACAACATGACGACAGCCTGAATGGCTGCGCAGATTGATGTTGACCACGCCAACCCCGCTTCTCGAAGTGGCGTCCAGATGAGCGTGATGTTGAGTACGATATTGAGTCCAACAACCGCAACGGCAATGCGGACCGGGGTCATGATTTCATCACGCGCGTAGAAGGCCCGGGTCAGTACTTGTACAAGCGCGTACGCCCACACACTCGCTGCATATCCAAGCAATACAAACGCCACTCGATCGGTGTCTTGTGCGGTAAATTCACCGCCCTGCAAGATGACCGTCGTAAGTGGCTCTCGTACGATCATTAGTCCAATGCCGGCAGGAAATCCAATGAAGAGAACAAAGCGAATGCCTCGGCGGACAGTGTCTGAAAAGGTTTCCATGTTCTTGCCCTGCTTCGCAAGTAATGGATAGATAGCTGTTGCCACAGCGATACCAAACACACCGAGTGGAAATTGATAGAGGCGATGGGCAAATGAAATCGTTGCCATCGCCTGATCTGTGAGTGGGTATGAGTATCCGGCGATGGTGTCACCAAAGAGCAGTGGATACGAGGCAATCAAGCCGTCGAAGAGCGTGTTGATTTGAAGAACACCAAGCCCCAAAATCATTGGTCCAGCTCTGCGGATGATGTCTTTTAGTGGCGTTGCCGCGGCCGCGAGATCGATCCTCAAGTGTGCTTGGCCACGCAAGGCGATGAGCGACCATGTCAGTTGTAGACATCCCGCGATGACAACACTCCCCGCCATAAGTGAGACGAGAAGAAGGCGACTCTCTGGAGTTACTGCTCCGAGCCAGAGCCATCCCAAGATGGCAGATGCGATCAGACACGCATTGAGAATAAGCGGCGCTGCAGCAGTTGGTCCGAATCGACCATGTACATGCAACATCGCGCCAATGATGGCGACTAGGCACACCAGTGGCATGTACGGCAACATGACCATCGTGAGCCAGATGGCCGGACTTGCGTGATCAAGTGAACTCGACACCAGAAAAAGTACCGCTTCGCCGCCGACGACGATGGCACTTAGTACGATCGCGAGTCCGCCAAGAAGCCCCCCGGCGACAGCAGAAGCAGTGCGCGGGTTGTCATCGATGAGGCGCTGGTAGGTTGGCAAAAATGCCGACGACAAGGCGCCTTCTCCAAATAGCCTTCTGAATAAATTGGGAATTAAGAAGGCAAGCCAGAAGGCGCTCATGGCCTCGCTCGTGCCGAGCAGCCGGCTTGCCGTGGCATCACGAACAAGGCCAGCAACACGGCTAGTCGCCGTGAGCATCATCACGGTTCTGGTGTTGCGTTCGAGCCGGTCACCCATGGGTCAGGCGCTCCTGTCTTATCCATGCGTGACGAAGAAAGAAGGAGTACGCACCAATACCGAACAGAAGTGAACTTGGAATCACGAGGCCTGTAAATCCAGCGCTCGCTAGCAGATTTCCACCACCCCACCCAAGTGCGAGGGCCGGCGCGACAAGGCACCAACCCAGCGTGCTGATTGCGGGCCAAGGTGGTCCTCCGGCTCGCTTCCATGCGCGAATGCCAACGGGAAAGGCCGCGCTGCTGGCGATCGGAATCGTGATAAGAGCACAGGTCATGCTCCATGATTCATGGAGTGTGTACCACACGAGAAAGTAGAGCAGCGGAAACACGACAACTGTTGTAATGAGACCAATGGCAATTGCGGTTCGGCCACCGATTCCACGATCGATAAAGTGGTCCATTGCAGTTATGGCTGCTCGCCATGGCCCATGTTCCGAGGCGTTTGATTGCGGAACTAAAGCTGCCGTCACCAGTGTTGCAGCAATCAATCCTTCAAGCCCAGCGAGGACATCGGAAAGTGACCAGTTTCTCCACTGCGACACCAGGTCTTGGGTCCACTCGTCAAATGG
>CAVOCO010000140.1:0-4554 GCA_963694215.1 Phycisphaerae bacterium | reverse complement strand
ATATGCTGAGCCCATGCCTGCACAACGCCAGACCAAGCAGTTTGAAGCAATTCGCGTCGCCATCGAGAACGCTGGCCGCCCGCTATCAATCGACGAGTTGCGCGCACTTGCAGCCAAGGATATTGACTCACTAGGCCTCCGCACGGTGTATCGCGCCATTCGCAGGCTTCAAGAAGATGGCGTCATTGTCAGTGTTTCAGTCCCCGGAAAGAGCGACCGATACGAGCTGGCAAGCATTGCTGCCAAGCACCACCACCACTTCCACTGCAAAGCCTGCGACCGCTTCTTCGACATTCATGGATGCCCCGGTGGCTTGAACAAACTCATCCCAAAGGGATTCAAACTAGAGAATCACGATCTAACACTGTCTGGACTGTGTGTTTCCTGTGCCTGATGAAGTCACAAGACTCAAGCAATCATCTAACACCCACAAATTTCCATGAGCAAGCCGAGCAAGCATCTACCATTGCACGCCAGTGGTGACAGTTCTGGCCACACCCTTGCCATCACCGCAAGAAATTTACTCTGTTGATGCCGCTACGTCGGTGTGCTTGCACGTTGCCAACGTGCATGTCAACGGTTCGAATCCGTTCACCCGCTTTGCGGCAAAGCCTTGCACTGTGCCGCACACCCTCTTCTGGGCATGAACGAGATCAATACAGGCTGGACAGATCTCTTAACTCATGGCTTTCGCCCATAGAACAACGCAGAGACAGATCCTTCGCGTAGTACTTTAAATCTTTGATTCAAATCGCTAACTTAGTACACAATCGCAATAGATAAATCTCTATTATCTAGACTTCATTCGGATGAATAGATTGCCCATATTGGCTTTCTTGAATACCGCAGTGTGGGAGTTTGAGTATGTTCGATCGATTTGGGAGAGGCCTTTACCTGCAAGCACTCTTGGCCATTGCCGGCGTGGCCGTTGTGTCGCAACTGCCCACGAGCGCAGAAGCTGGCACATCTGATCCACCGCCATGGGGCACCACACAACCGTGGATCATGCCGCAGACCATCTTTCCATACCAAGATTCTGATCCCCCGACAGATGTCCCGACTGCAGAAGACTGGCTTCGATTCGGCTGGGACACTTTCATTGCCATGAACTGGCCACATCTGGAAGGCGGAAATCCCGGTCAACCAGATTCCAGTAGTGACATCGTTACCAGCTACAACTCCCCCGCGAACTATCCCGATGCCGCCTGGTGGAGCTACAACGGAAAATTTCAGTTGTTCTACAACTACCCCTTAGATGGACAACCGCCTACGCACGCGGATCTCTATCCTGGTGACTGGGATAATCCGCTGAGCCCTAAGCCCATGGCCAATGGCAACCAGATCATCGGCAATTTCTCCATGTCGGGCAGTCTCTCAAATCGGCTACGCGATCAACTTGATGAAGCCTTCATCGACGCCCCATTGATTGACCGAAATGGAAACTTCGTTCTCTATCAGATCTTTGTGAACCAGTCTTATTGGCAATACGCAATCAACACGGGATACTTTGACGGCACCTGGCAGAACAAGGACGTCAAAGATGGCGCATTCATTGGAATGCCGAAGTATGGCAACACGAAGGACGAGTCGGGCAGCGGCGCCCCCTGGTATGGCAATCTTCCCGATTATGCTCAGCAGGGCGCCATGTCTGTCAAAGTTGCATGGAAACAACTCAGTGAGAGTGAGGCCGACAGTGGCCGCTATTACACCCGCGAGATCTACTACGAGAACAACACGGCCGACCCGAATGACTTCTGCTCTGGGGAAACTGGGGAACCAGTTACAGTCGGCCTCGTAGGCATGCACATTCTCAGACTGACGCCCACTACGGGCCAAACTTGGTTTTGGTCATCCTTTGAGCACATTGACAACGTCACTGGCCCGAACGCCAACTTCAACGCTGGCTGCGCGGCTGCCGCCAGCGGGTACACACGCAAAGGCACCTGCACGGATGCCGTCACTGATATTTTATCAGACCCTTGGTTGCCTTCGTATCCCCCTCTAAATCCAGCTGAGGTTGATGCCAATGGCAATCCAATCAACTATCCGGACGGCCTCTGTGGTCCACAAGACTCCAGCTCCAGCTCTCAGATTTTCCGTATTCAGGAAACCCAGGCAAACCTAGATTCGAGTCCCATCTCGAGCGTCAATGCCGAATACCAGGCAGCGCTCGCTGGAACACCTTGGCAATACTACGAACAGATCAACACGACTCAGCCAAGAAGCCAGACCAAGGACTCCACCTGCGACTGCTTCGTCGCACCTGATCCTAATAATAAAGTCAATACCTGCGACATGACTAATACCGCCATGGAGTCATACTCGCAGTACAACTTCCATTCCCCTCTATTGGAACTCGCGCCGATTTCGAGCACTACGAATCGCCAGGCGATGAACTGCATCAACTGCCATGCCTTTTGTGCTCCCGTGGGAACACCCACACTCGGCTATGAAAATACCATCGAACCAACTTGGGCAGGTGTACCAACCTCCAATAGTTTGCAGGTCTTCACGTTCCTTCTGGGCGACGCCACTCTGTCATGCTCAACAGACATCAACCTCGACACGACTGTTAATACCAATGACCTTCTGCTCACGATGGACGGCTGGGGTCCCTGTCAACACATCTACTGCAATCATGACGTCAACCAAGATGGCATTACCGACATTCAGGATCTGCTGATGGTCATCGGTAACTGGGGCGACTGCGACTGAACTGCCTTTGGATAGTGAAACCTACCTCTAGATCTCCAGAGATTATGGGCACAACTTATACTGGACATGATGCTGAGATAACCCGAGTACACACAGGCCTGCGGACCGGTATTCACCCCGACCGCAGTTCCTGGAGCACATGTCCGGCCCACTCCTGTGTCTTCGTTCATGCGGCATGATGGGCTCAGTGGTGATGTCCACAACGACCGGACCATCGACGTGATCGACATGCTTGCCGTCGTGGAGTACTTCGGATCGACGTGCAATGGACCGTGCTCGGTAGATCTCGATGGGGACGGCGTGGTCGAAATGCATAACCTGCTCAATGTGTTAGAGCAGTGGTCGTACTGACCAGCCTGCGATAGGAGCAGATCCTAGATTTGCTGCTCTTGACCCCTCACAAATGCGTGATGGGGGTGTCTCAATAGTTCCGCTGATGCTGTAAGACCGTGCGCATTCAGACGCAAAGCGCCATCAATCTCCTCCTTAGCAGAGGAAATGCAATGCGGCTGCGCCAGCTCTCACGCGTTGCTGTCTGTCTGCTGGTTCCATACATCGGCATCGACATCGACGAACGTAACGAGGTCGAGCAGGATCGCGGTGACCTTCCTGACCATCACTTCATCCTTGATCGTGCTCTGGAGCGCTGGGTCCTCCGCAACCTCGTGCCGGAGTTCCTCCGGACGACGTCGCTGCTGCGCAGCCATGTCAGCGATTCGCTGGGTTAGGTCGGACTCGGAAAAAGAAACCTTGAACTTGCGAACCAGATGCGTGACACACGCCTGCTTGAAGAGAACGCGTTCAACATCCTCAGCAAGCATGCCCTGCCCCTTCTCCAAGATTGCGCCGATCTCCTCGCGAGGAGTACCCGCGTCCTCGAGCTGCTTGCCCCAGAATGCCACCCTCTTCCGAAAGGAGGTGGCCTTGATGCGTTCCGGTATCGGGATGCGCACCATTTTCTGCAGGACCTTGAAGAGCTCGGGTATGACAGCAGCAATCTGGTCGCCATCGATCCGGTGCTGAAGCGAGTGGCGGATCTGTTCCCGCAGAACCATTTCACTCGGCGTGCCGTAGTGTTCCAGAACCTGGTCGACAGTGGCGGGAGCACTTCGCCAACCACGATGAAGCTGGACTTCGATGATGGCAGGGCGGCCTTCAAGCTCTGTGTTGGGAATGCCCCTGGGCACGATGCTCTCGAAGGTGAATCGCTCACCAGCGGAACGCCCGATGATCGCTGGGGCCAACCCATTGATGACGAGGTTTCCGACAGAAAATGACTTCGAGGACGGCGGGATCCGGACCTTCAGTGAGTCGAAGGCAACGAGCTCGGGGCCACCCTCATGCTCCCTCAGGTTAAATCCGAACTCTACGTCGTCGTTGACCACGTACGGACCTTCCTGAGTCGATTTGATACCAATATCTAGTCGCTGGTTCATCATCTCCTGGTCGATCATCACCTCGGTCAGCGCACGTACCGGTCTTCGGATGGCGAGACTCGAGAAGTCCGGCCACACAACCTCTGGAACAATGTCGCGGAAGATGACCATGCGAAATGGCTCTCCCCTAGTGGGGACTGCGAGCTTGTGCGCATCGGCCAGCGCGGGCCCTCCGAAGGAGGACTCCTGCTCAAACCGGTTCATAACGACATTCACGCAGAACTCGGTCATGAGTTTCTGGAGCCCAGCCGGTTCGAGATCAACCTTGGAGATCTCGAGATTGTCGAGGAACTGCGTCACCAGATCGGCGGGTACTTCGATGTCGCACCGTTGATCGACCTCGTTGACCTCGGTGATTTTCACCACTAACTTTGACTCGTCGATTGGTATCAAGTCGCTCATT
>CAVOCO010000139.1:0-4558 GCA_963694215.1 Phycisphaerae bacterium | reverse complement strand
CGCAGCAGCAAGCCACCACCATGCCTGCGCCCACGCGTGATGGATCACCTCCACCTGCCGGCGTCGAGGGGTTCTCGTCACAGATCGAGTTTGTACCTGTCCCGGTACGCATGAGCCATCCATACAATCCTGAGACTGCCCACATCCCGGTGAGCCAGGTGGGCATGACACCCCCGCCTATTCCGCCAACTTCGCCAGTTGCGCGAACAGAAATTCCGCCACCGCCCCACGACGCTGATCAGTCGATGGGCGTTTGTGATACTCCGCAAGCGACGCAAGTCAACGCAGGCACAGAGCCTTCTTTGCAAACTGCCGCACCACCGCCACAGCCGGACACGACGCCAGCACCAAAGAGCACGGACTATGCGGGTGACATCATGACCGAAGTGCGCCGATTCGCTGCATTTGCAGTGCAGGCTGCGGATAATCGTGAATTTGATGTCATTCATGCGCATGACTGGATGACCTACCCAGCCGGTCTTGCAGTTGCGCGTCGCACTGGTAAGCCGCTCGTGGTGCATGTGCACTCGACCGAGTTTGATCGCAGCGGTGAACAAGTTAACCAACGGGTCTACGACATTGAGCGGCGCGGCATGCACGGGGCTATGCGCGTCATCACGGTGTCGCGGCTCACGCGAAACATTGTCATCCGACGATATGGCGTCAACCCAGACAAAGTCACAGTGGTTTACAACGGCGTAGCCATCGATCCAATCGAAATCGGCATTCGCCCAATTGGTCGGCGAGAGAAAATTGTCTTGTACTTTGGGCGAATCACGCGGCAGAAAGGACCCGAGTATTTTATTCGAGCGGCCGCCCGCGTACTTGAAGTTGAATCCAACGTGCGGTTCATTGTGGCCGGCTCGGGCGATCTCTATCAACGTTGCATTGAGCTTGCCGCTGAGCTTGGCATTGGCCAGCACTTCTTGTTCACGGGGTTCCTTCGCGGGGCAGACATCGACAAGATCTTCGCCATGGCCGACTTATTCGTTATGCCATCTGTCTCGGAGCCCTTTGGGATCGCTCCGCTCGAGGCGATGGGGCACGATGTGCCGGTACTGATCTCTAAATCATCAGGCGCGAGCGAAGTGATCACGCACGCTCTCAAGGTCGATTTCTGGGACACCGAAGGCATGGCCGACAAGATTGTGGCTGTCCTCAGGCATGCCCCGTTGGGGCAGACCCTCAGACGCCACGGCGTGATCGATATTCGCCGGCTGACATGGGACGACGCGGCGGGCAGATGCGAGCGTGTCTACGAGGAAGTTGTGGCCTCAATGCTTCCGCAGGGCTGACGTCCAACGCAGCGAGAACTCTATACTTCACACCTCATGTCGCTCTTCAACCGCCGATCCAAATCCACCGCACCAGTCGTCGTATCTCCTATGGCCACACCAGCCATGAGCCCCTTCTCACCTGAGGTGGAGCGAGAGGTACTTCGCATTGGAACCGAACTCATCAATGAGGCCGACCGCCACGCCAAGGGCTTGCTCTCAGCGGCATTCTGGTCAGACAAATTGATGGACTGGGCGATGAAGGATGAATCCTTCAAGGTGCAGCTCTTCCGCTTCGTCGACTGCTTCCCATCGCTTAGCACGAAAGAAGATGTCCACAACCATCTGATGGACTACCTCACACAGCCAGGCGTCACCTTGCCACCTGGCATGAGTCTTGGCCTCAAAGCCGGCGGTATCGCCAAGGGCATGATGACCAAGACGGTCGCAGGTCGCATCGAAGGCATGGCCAAACGATTCATCGCAGGCACTGACGCTGCCACAGCCTTGCCCATGCTGCGATCACTATGGAACGACGGTATGGCCTTCTCGGTCGATCTTCTCGGCGAAGCCTGCGTGAGTGATGTTGAAGCTGCCGAATATCAGCGCCGCTATCTCGACCTCGTAGAGAACCTTCCTGAATCAGTAGCAGCGTGGCCAGAGAACCCCATTCTTGAACACGATCACCTCGGTCCAATTCCACGGGCCAATGTCTCGATAAAGATCAGCTCGCTCTTTGCGAGAACTGACCCGATCGACCATGGCGGTTCACTTGATGGACTCGTCGAAGCGCTGCGGCCGATCTTGGAATGCGCTGCTGAGCGTAATGTGCTCGTCAACTTTGACATGGAGCACTTCGGTTTCAAAGACCTCACGCTTGACCTCTTCGAGCGTTGTTGCGAGACCGTGGACTTCACAGCCGGGCTTGCTATGCAAGCTTATCTGCGAAGCGGCGATGCCGATGCCGATCGCATCATTCGCTGGTCTCAGCAAACCGGCAAGCAAGTCACAGTCAGGCTCGTCAAAGGCGCCTACTGGGATGCCGAAACGATTGAAGCCGAAATGCACGGGTGGCCAGTCCCCGTATGGTCACGCAAGCGGGACACCGATGCATGTTTCGAGCGGATGACATCTGCCTTCATTAATGCCATCCCAACGAGAACCGATCAGGGCGGTATCAAGCTTGCCTTGGGTTCACATAACCTGCGTTCGATTGCGGTCGCCCTGGCGCTGCTTGATCAACGCGGGCTTCCGAAAGAGGCGATTGAACTTCAAATGCTTCACGGCATGGCCGACCAACTCAAAGCGGTCGCCGTACAACGTGGCATGAGACTCCGCGAGTATGTGCCCGTCGGCGAGATGATTCCAGGCATGGCCTATTTGGTTCGACGGCTTCTCGAGAACACGTCGAACGAATCGTGGCTTCGCGGAAGTTCGGCAGGATCCATATCGGCCGCGGATCAGCTTGCAGCCCCGCACGGCGAAGATCCCGCAACCGATCCGGGCCTTGCTCGCATTGCTGAAGCACCTGAGCGACATGCCATGACGCCGGGCATCGCAGGGCTGGCAAACGAACGCCCCTTCTTCACCGAACCGTTCCGCGACTTTGCGCAAGCCGACCAGCGAGAGGCCTTTGGCCAAGCCATTGCAGTCGCTCAGGTGCCTGCCGTCTCTATCGATGCCACCATCGCAGACGCCGACGCGGCCCTTTCTGCTGCCACTGCTGCATTTCCCGCGTGGCGAGACACACCAGTCAAAGCACGTGCTGCAATGCTGTGCGGCTGCGCCGATCTCATGCGGTCACGACGTGACATGCTCTCAGGCATCATCATTCGCGAATCGGGTAAGACCTGGCGAGAAGCCGACGGCGATGTGTGTGAAGCGATTGACTTCCTTGAGTATTACGCCCGTCAGGCCATCGGGCTGTTTGAGCCACGTCGGATTGGCCAGTTCATCGGCGAACTCGATACTGAATTTCAAGAGCCCCGCGGCGTCGCGGTCATTATCAGCCCCTGGAACTTCCCACTTGCGATCTGCTGCGGCATGAGTGTCGCGGCCCTCGTGACGGGCAACACAACCATCGTCAAGCCCGCCGAACAAACGCCTGGCATTGCCAAGTTGCTCGTAGACATGCTCCACGAAGCAGGCGTGCCCCGCGATGTCGTTCAATTCATTCCTGGCAAGGGTGAAACCGTCGGGGCTCACCTTGTCCGCGACCCCCGCACGTCGCTCGTGGCATTCACGGGCTCCAAGGCCGTTGGCCTCGACATTGTGCAAGCATGCGGCGTCGTGGGTGATGAACAAGCATGGGTCAAACGAGTCATCTGTGAGATGGGCGGAAAGAACGCCACTATCGTCGACACGTCTGCTGATCTTGATGAAGCAGTGCTTGGCGTGCGAGACAGCGCCTTTCACTTCCAAGGCCAGAAATGCTCGGCATGTAGCCGTGTCATTGTGGTGGGGTCGGCCTACGACGATTTCATTAGTCGGCTCATCCCATCGGTTGAGACACTGACCGTTGGCAACCCGCTGCACCCTGCCACCGATGTCGGACCTGTTATCGACGAAGAAGCCGCGGCAAAGATTCGTTCCTACATTCAAATCGGCATGCAAGAAGGCACACTCGCGGCGAGCGTAAAAGTTCCTGATGGACTTGAGTCCGCGGTTGGCAAGCCCTTTGTTGGGCCCACTGTGTTCACTGGAATCACGCAAGAGAGCAGACTCGCCCGCGAAGAAATATTTGGTCCTGTACTTGCTGTGCTCAAAGCAGAATCGTTTGAGCACGCGCTTGAAATGGCCAACGACACCGAATACAAATTGACTGGCGCGGTCTATAGCCGCAAGCCAACTAACCTCGATCTTGCTCGCGAGCGGTTCCGTGTCGGCAATCTCTACCTCAACCGCAGTAGCACGGGCGCGCTTGTTGGCCGCCAGCCATTTGGTGGCTTTGGCATGTCTGGTATTGGCGCCAAGTCAGGCGGCATCGACTATCTCTCGCAGTTCACTGTGCCACGCGTTGTATGTGAAAACACGATGCGCCGCGGATTTGCGCCGGGTCTGTAGCGTGGCTTCGCGGCGGGAGAGTCAGAAGTCAACTTTCGGCACGCCCCCCCCCTTCGTTACGTCTGCAGTTCGCGATCAAGCCAGCGATACTGCACGGCTTCGGCGATATGGGCGACATCAATGCCTTCTGCTTCATCGAGATCTGCAAGCGTTCGTGCGACGCGGCGAATGCGGTCCCAGGCGCGGGCGCTCATGCCGAGTTCTTCGACCGCACGCCGAAG
>CAVOCO010000138.1:0-4587 GCA_963694215.1 Phycisphaerae bacterium | reverse complement strand
GATCATGAGGGACAACATGCCGCCACGGGCACGCCAGATCCGACGCTCTTCGGTTCATTACTGTCAGCCTTGAAGAGCTCCCCCACTGAGCGGTCACTTGGCTCGGGCGACGAGTGCTTTGAGTGGCTCAAGCAGGCATCTGTCACAGACGCCAAACCGAATGTCCTGCTTGCTTCGATTACCGCTGCTATTGGCACGCACATCGGAGAGGCTGCTGCTAGAGGAGGCGCTACAGACATCGTGGTTGCCGGAGGCGGGGCTCGCCACACGCCGCTTGTTACGGCAATTGAAGCTGCGAGCGGGCTTCCCCTGATGCTCAGCAACGAACTGGGCATACCCATTGAAGCGAGAGAAGCCGCTTGCATTGCCATCTTGGCGGCCCTCGATCAAGATGGAGTCCTGATCACCATCCCATGCGTGACAGGACGCACACCGGGTCAATCTATTGGAATGCAGTGGTGCATGCCGCTCACTCAATGACGACAAGAAGAGTGACTTTTCGCTCGATCAAGCGTAGGCTTCTTTGGAGGATTCGAAACCATGCCACATTGCATTACTTCGCTCGTCGTACTTACCGCCCTGACGATCATGCCCGCAGCAACTGCCCATCCGCACGATGATCCGAGTCCGACTGACTTTGCAACCCAGCTCTCCGATTCGTTTCGAGTGGCCGCTGAACATATCAAGCCCTCCGTCGTTCGCATTGGCACAGCAAAAGTCCTCCATAACTCAACCACGCAACCCCAACGCCGCGGCTATCCATTTGTTGAGGGCACTGGGTCTGGACTGATCATTTCTGCCGATGGCCACATCACCACGAACTACCACGTGATTGAGCATGCTGATCTTATTATTGTCACGCTCGCTGATGGCCGGCAGTTTGAGGCCACCACAACCGGGGTCGATGAGCAATCCGACCTCGCCGTGATACAGATCGATGCTGGCGATCTCACACCAGCAACTTTCGCCCACTCGACCGGCGCGCATATTGGCCAGTGGGTGCTTGCCGTGGGATGTCCATTTGGACTCTCACATTCCTACTCCGCAGGCATCATCAGCGCCACCGGACGATCGAACCTTGGACTCAGCCAATTCGAACACCTGGTGCAAACCGACGCCGCGATCAATCCTGGAAACAGCGGCGGCCCACTGATTAATCTTCAGGGCCACGTTCTGGCCATCAATACAGCCATCAAAACCACAACGGGAACCGGTGCAGGCGTCGGATTTGCAATACCCATCGACATGGTTCGCCGCGTCAGCGGGTCGCTCATCACGCACGGAACCGCCCGCCGTGGTTTCCTTGGCGTGTCGCTGCAAGACCGCGACCCCTCCGTGCGATCAACGCTCGGGCCAGAAGCATCGCTCTGCCGTATTCGCTGGGTTAACCCAGAAATGCCCGCCCATGCTGCAGGATTGCAGGCGGGCGACATCATTGAAGCAGTCAATGATCGGGCTATTCGAAGTACGGCCGACCTGATGCACGCCATCGCCGTGTTACCGCCGGGCGAGATGTGCCAGATCACCTATCAACGAGATGGCGTCACCAAGATCGCATCTGCACAACTCGCAGTCCGACCTGAACGTCAAAGGCCGTAGATACCACCAAGTTTGGTCTCGAGGTAGTTCATCAGATGATCTGCAGACAGCGGAGCGCCTGTAACAACCTCGCACAAGTCTGCTGGAAGGTGCCGGCGACCTTGCTGATGAATCTTCTCATTGAGCCACGTCTTGAGTGGCTCAAACTCGCCCTTAGCAAACCCGTCTTCAAGTCCCGGCATCTCTCGCTTGGCTGCATCAAAGAACTGTGCCGAGTAGAGATTGCCAAGCGTGTATGTGGGAAAGTAACCCATTGACACCATTGACCAGTGGATGTCCTGCAAACACCCCTTTGAATCACATGGCACGTCAATGCTCAAGTATTCACGGTACTTCTCTGCCCAGGCTGCTGGCACGTCGGCCACTTCAAGCTCGCCCTTCAAGAGTGCACGTTCAATTTCAAATCGAATCATGATGTGCATGTTGTAGGTGGCCTCATCTGCTTCAACCCGAATGAAGTCGGGCCGAACGATGTTTGCGCCGTGGTAGACACCGTCAATATCGAGAGCCGACACATCACTGCCGAAATACTTGCCCAGTTTGGGGAAGCACCACTGCCAGAACTGATGCGATCGACCGACTTGGTTTTCCCAGAGCCTGCTCTGCGACTCATGAATGCCAAGCGAAACCGAACTGCCGAGCGGAAGGCCCGCATTGTCCTGTCGAAGCCCCTGCTCATAAATAGCATGGCCACATTCGTGCATAGTCGAGCCGAGCGCGTCGTTTACATTGTTCTTATGAAATCTCGTCGTAATGCGGACATCTTTCGGGTGAAACCCGGTGCAGAACGGATGAGTCGACACATCGATTCGTCCACGCTGAAAGTCAAAGCCAATACTCGCCGCCACATCGGTAACGAACGCTTCTTGCTTCTCAATCGGCAAGCACAACTCATTGAATGCATTGCTCGGCGGCGTGCTTGACCCCATCAACCGATCGAGCAGACTTTGTAATCGATCACGAAGTGGTGTGAACACGGACTCAACCCACGCAGCCGTGCAGCCCGGTTCGTAGTCTTCGGCAAGCGCGTCCCAAGGCTCGCCACCTTCGGCCCAGCCGTAGCACTTCGCCTTCTGTCGAAGCAACGCTACGACTTGCTCGAGGTAAGGCTGGAACTGCGTAAAGTCATCATTGCGACGCGATTCGGCCCAGTTGTGCTGCGCTGTCGAAGCGAGCAGTGCTTCCTCAGAAACCAGTGCCGATGGAATGCACGTCGCCCGGTCATAATCATGCCGTAGACGCTCGAGTGTGACCGCAGTGTCTGAATTCGGATCACTCACAAGATCATCGTCGGCTTCGCATGCGGCGAGAAGTTCTCCCACCTCCTGCGATGTCCCGAGCTCATGAGCCAGCTTCGCAATCAAGGCAATCTGCCGGCCGCGAGGCTCAATGCCTTCTGGTGGCATCTTGGTTTCCTGATCCCAGTGCAAGACCGACGCGCATGATCCCAGCGTGCTCGCTTCACATACGCGTTCAGTCAACGCTTGCCATTTCGGGTGAGTTGCAGATGTGGTCGCGGTGGTGCTCATGCTCAAGATCCCTTTCAATTCAGAGGAAGCGTACAGACTAGCAGGCGGCCACTTCCCGAGCATGTTTGGGGGCGCATCTGGGACCCACACATACAACAGGTGCCGACCCATTGGGGCCGGCACCTGTTGAGGGGAATCTCAATAGTGATCGCGTTTCTAGTTTTTGATCTCTTCGGTCAAGACCACCATGACCTGTGATGCATTTGCGTCGGTTCTGGCCTTGGCAAGATCAATCGCACTCCGCTTGGAGTTGTCGGTCGCTGACCTGTCAGCGCCCTTCTTGATCAGCATGGTGATCTTGTCGGCTGAGCCATTCGCATGCGACGCAGCGGCAAGCAATGGCGTCTGGCCGACGCGGTTTCGAACCTCAAGCTCAGCGCCATTCGCAAGCAAGATTTCAAGACCTTCAATCTTGCCAGTCTTGCACGCGTGCATGAGCGGTGTTGAACCATCGATGCCATCGATGGCCTCGATATTGGCACCAGCTGCAAGCAGCATTGGAATGGCCTTGGGGTCGCCAAATCCAGAAGCCCAGATGAGCGGCGTATATCCAGTTGCGCTGCCGATTGTTTCAACTTGTGCGCCAGCGTCAAGCAGATCTTGGACGGACTCAGCCGTACCGAATCCACTCGTCCACGCTAGTGCGCCACCGATGAAACTATCTCGCATGTTGACATCAGCGCCGCGTTCAATCAAGAGTCGAACGGCTTCAGGACTCTTAGACGTTCCAGCGTGCATCAGTGCAGTGCGACCAACGCGATCTGTCTGGTTGATGTCCGCACCAGCGTCGATCAACATGATCATCATTTGCGTGTTGCCCTTCTTACTCGCGAGTGCGAGAAGAGGTGAGCCACTTTCATCAGTCGCGCTCGCCTTGTCACCGGCGTCGAGACGTGCCTTTAGGTCAGCCACTCGGCCGCTATTGACCATGCTCGCAAGTGACCGCACGCGAGGGGCCTGAGGACCGGACGGCGATGGGGTTCCAGACAAGCTCAATTCGCCAGTCTTTGACTTATCTTGGCCTGGCTTGGTTTGAGCAGGACGCCCCGCAGTTGCGTTCTCGCGAATGCGTTTGCGTTGCTCAGCATCAAGCTTCACAACCGTAAAGAGTTGGCTTGCGAGGGGATGATCAAAGTAGAATGTAACTCGGGAGTTCTTCGCCGTATTCAGGAAGATGTCCCAATCAAGCACGATCTCGTGCTTGATCTTCGCCTCCTTGGGAATGTCCTTCACAATGGCAGGCTGCACATTGAGAATCTTAAATGGCTTACCGTCGATCGACTCAAACGTAATCTTGCCCGCTGGGTTGTCGTTGATGCCAATACGATCAGGGATCATCTTGACGTAGGCAATTGACTTGCCTTTCACAGGAACCTTGAGCTGTGGATAGCCCTCAATCGTGAACGTCAGTGTCTTGTTGAGCACGCGAGCGGTTGGCCCACCACGCATTCGAACCGTG
>CAVOCO010000137.1:0-4613 GCA_963694215.1 Phycisphaerae bacterium | reverse complement strand
AGGATCACCGTTGCCATGACTCCAAATGTCCATACTGAAAATCGTCGCATTCGGTCAGGATAGCAGGGTTTTCATGAGCAGCCTGCCGAGTTGTGGACCAGTCATTTGTACAAGAATTGCGGGGATAGTCGTACGCGACCAGTAGAACAGTGGAGCAGAACACTACAGCAAGCCTTCTGAATCGTGCTTGCTACTGGGCGCACTACTGCAAGTCCGCCGAAGTTCCTGCCCCAAGAGCCTCAAAGATGCGTTTCGTAGCATCAGATCGATTCAGCGTATAGAAATGAATCCCAGCAACGCCCATGTCAAGCAGATCATTGCACTGCTCGACGGCCCACTGGATACCAATCTGCTCAATCGAAGCTGCATCGTCTTGATGCCGCATCAGTCGCCGCTGCAGCTTGGCCGGAAAGGTCATGCCGGCGGCCAGATTTGCCATGCGGTTCATGGTGGCCAGGCTCGTGATTGGCATGATTCCAGCAACAATCGGCACATCGATGCCAGCCAATTCGCATCGCTCACGCCAATCGGTAAAGTGGCCATTGTCAGCGAACAGCTGTGTGGTAATCCAATCAGCACCAGCGTCGACCTTGGCCTTCAGGTGATTCATATGCACCAGTTGATTTGGTGTGTCAGGGTGGCCCTCTGGAAACCCTGCCACGCCAATTCCAAACCCACGCCCATCTGGATGCGCCCCTGACTCATTAAATTCGACGATGTGGGAGACAAGATCTGCCGCATGCTGATAATCAGTCTCTGCGACGTCTGCTGCCTCGCGCGGCATGTCACCACGAAGGCCAAGCAAATTACTGATACCCGCTCTCGCATATCGCTCAAGCACCTCGGCAATATCTGCTCGGCTATGGCACATGCACGTCAAATGTGGAACAGGATCGAGCAGCCCGCGATCTTGCAGCCGCAGCACCAACTCGTGCGTGCGAGCTCGGGTTGATCCACCTCCGCCGTACGTCACCGAAACAAACGATGGTTTCAAGGCGGCAAACTGCTCAAGCCTCGTCTCTAGCGCAGCTGCTGCCGTATTCGTCGCGGGTGGAAAGAACTCAAAACTGATCGTCCGCCCATCGCGGTCCATAATGTCGCGAATATGCATACGCGACATACTAATCCGTTGGGGGCCATATCATGGTCACGTGCCCCCGTTCTCTGAAATCCCGCGTCCCACCGCACAGCGACTCAGCATGTATCTGCGTGAGCTTGATGCATCGGCTGCTGAGGGCCACGCTACAATTAGCTCTTCGACCATTGCCCGAGCCTTTCGCATTACCGATGCACAGGTCCGGCGAGATCTTGCCTGCCTTGGTCAAACTGGAAGGCCCGGCGTGGGATATCAGGCCGCAGGCTTGGCGCGGCATATTCGCAAAGCACTCTCATTGGACAGAACGTGGCGACTGGCCATCGTGGGGGCGGGCAAAATTGGCACTGCGTTAATGGGCTACCCGCAATTTGCTGGGGGCAGTTTTCAAGTCGTTGCCGCCTTTGATGCCAATCCCGACCTCTATGGAATAACTGTAGCCGGCGTCATTGTTCGTCCACTCGATGAACTTGCCACTGCCATTCACGCCGAAAAAATCGAACTCGCCGTACTGGCCGTACCGGCGAGCGTTGCTCAAGATGTTGCTTCGCAATTGGTCGCCGCTGGCATTCGTGGGATTCTCAACTTCGCTCCAGCGCCGCTGCAAATCGATGTGCCAGTCGAGTCGATTGATCTATCCCGTTCACTTGAACAGCTTGCCTTCCAGGTTTCGAGCACGTAATGCCTTGGCTGTGCTCAACGCTCGGCGGCGATTTCTTCGTCGACAACTGGTGCGCCGAAAATTGCTGTGCCGACCCGAACCACATTGGCGCCGCACTCGATCGCGACCTCATAGTCGTTGCTCATTCCCATGGACAACAAGTCAAATCCATCGTCGCCATGCGCCTTGTGGATATCATCGAATAGTTCACGAGCCCGCAAGAACACGGGGCGAGTGGTTTCTGGGTCATCTGCATACGGGGCCATGCACATGAGCCCTCTCACACGAACGCCGAGCATCGTTCTCATTTGATCCACTAGGTGCCCGGCCGCTGCCGGCGCGACTCCCTGCTTAGCTTTCTCGCCTGAGACATTGACCTGAATCAACACGTCGGATGGAGGCGCGTCACCCGAATGAACCTCATGCACTTCTTCTGCAAGTTTGAGCGAGTCGACGCTATGCACAAGCCGTGCAGTTGATAGCACTCGACGAACTTTGTTCCGCTGCAAACGGCCAATAAAGTGCCACCTGATCGATTCTGGGATGTCCCGGCCACCATGAAGTTCTTTCTGACGCGAACGGAATTCGTCAATTTGGCTCGCCATGCGAACAAAGTGCTGCATTCGGCTCTCGCCAAAGTCCACTTGTCCGAGTCGATGCAGCACACGCACCTCTGCTGGCGTCGCGTTCTTGGTCACTGCAACCAGAAAGACTTTCTTCGGGTCTCGCCCCCCACGCTCCGCCGCAAGACGAATGCGTTCCTTGACTTGTTCATATCGTTCTGCGACATCGGTGCACGTATCAGTCATAGGCATTTCATTCTCCACCTGCGAGGATACAAAGCCCAAGCCCGCGACGCACCGGCCGGGCCCCTGTCGCCTTTGGTGACATCTCTCCCGCTGCTGCGTAGGAGGAGAAAAGTATGTGCAGCAGAGCGTGGACTCCGCTCCTCGACAACATGGTGTCGCGTCCATCCGCATGAACAAACGGCAAAATATTGCCATATAAGGAGGGCCAGTCAAAAAAGAATTGAGCCAAAAAGTGGGCAGGCCACCCTGCGCTCAAGAACAGTTCGTTGCCGCCAAGTCCCCCGCAGCGAAGCTACGCCCTATCCCGCCAGCTTCGCACTGACAAAGCTGCGGCTTGCAGCGACCTCGGCTCTGGTCAGTCCAGCAAGTCGCAAATTGCGATACACCCCGTCAAAGTCAGCAAGAATTCTTGCAGCCCGCTGGCGAATCGGATCTCCGCCCTGGGCGAGCCATTGTCGGTAGTCCGTCTTATCAGCAGGCTGTGCTTCCCACTCAAGGCGAGCTTCACGGACCGCCAGACCTGCGCTCTCAATCGAACCTGCCTCGGTGGCCGAGGCAAGCGCGGCCGAATAATCTGCCACAGCAGCTCGCACAAACCGATCGTTGAGTCGAGATCGCGTGACCTCGACCAAACCAGAAGTTGGATTGGCCATGGTGCTCCCGCGGCGATCCAAGTCATTCACAAATTCACCGGCGGCCGTATTGTGATGAGTTGCTGTTGCAACTTCTGGCCCATCGACCAATTGAATACCAAGATCGGCAAGCACTTCAAGCGTCCGGATGTCTTCGTTGCCGTCAGCAGATCGCATGATGACCTCGCCAAGGTGTGATTCGGCAGCAATTGTGTCCCCACTGGGCGGAATAATGGGAGCCAATGAAAGCAACGTTGGCTGCGGTAGTGCCCCCCCTTGAGGAGGAAGCGTCATGTCAGCCGCATCAAATGCCTCAACAAATGCCCGGTTGGCGGCGGGAATACCGGAACCAAGCTCGACTGAACCAAACAATGGACTATTTTCCGTTGGACTTGTACCGACAAACCGCACATCGCCATCAATGGTCATTGCTCCACCAGCCACGACTGATGTTTGTAGCGACTCCGTTGTTCCAGATGGGCCCAGCAACGGCTCACTCGGACGCTGGTAGACCTGAACCTTTTCAGCCCGAAGCGTCAAGTCACCAAGCGTGGTGAGATCGCCAATCGAAAGCGTTCCGCTTTGTGCTTCAAGGACCACATCGCCGAGATACGAAAATCCGCGGTTCCCACCAAACGTTATGTCTCCGTCGCTCGAACGAACAGATAGCGATGGACCAGAACCATAGATTGACGGAAGCCCAGAGGACAGAGTCGGATTCGACGTGTTCAGCTCGATGTCTTGAAGGGCATTCACCTCGCTCAGATCCCACTCGACACCGTTACGCGAACCGCCAAGCACAAGTTCATTACCAGTCAAGCTGAGAGATTCGACTGCCTCACTATCACCGATGTTGCCGCCCACCAACAACGTGCGGCCAGCCGTCGCTGTCACCGCACCGCTGGCTCCGTTTAATCCATCGATCTTGCTCAAGAGACTCATGTCACCAGCAGCGATCAGGTTGAGGTTGGCATTCTCTAGGTGTATCTGAGCAACTCCTGTTTCCGACCTGATTACCAGCTCGTCGGCACTCACGAGGCTCGTCTGGCCGGACACTTTCATGGTTTCGGTTATCACTTGAATGCCGCCATTGATGAGAACGTTGCCGCTGGTCGATTTCACATTGGCTCCGGCCAGCTGCACTGAATCTGCAATGAGGCTTACTTCACTTCCGGTCAGATCTGCACCAACATGAATGGTTCCGCTATTCGTGGCCAACACTTCAAGTTCTGTTGCTGCGGCCACGTTGCCGCTCAATGTGACCTTTCCGCCTTCACTGCTAAACTTCACTCTCGTATCAGTTGACATCACGTTGCCGCTTGAGGTCAGATCACCGCCCGTGGCAGTGACCAGCACACTGCCGCCTGTCAGATCACCAGTAAGTGTGACGGCGCCATCTTCAGCACTAACAGTAATCG
>CAVOCO010000136.1:0-4632 GCA_963694215.1 Phycisphaerae bacterium | reverse complement strand
ACGTCACCTGCTTGCCCGCCTCGGCAGCACGAAGCAAACTATGAATAAACGGCGAGTCTGGATCGGTTCGATAGAGACACTGCTTGATCGCCACCACGTCTGGATCATCCGCAGCCTCGGCAATAAACCGCTCAACTGAGGAATGAAATGAATCGTAGGGATGATTCAGCAGGATGTCGCCGCGACGAATGGCGTCAAAGATTGGCTCATTTCGATCTGCGAGGCGAACAGGCACAATTGGCTGCCATGTGGGTGACGACAGATCACTGCGATCAAACCGCGTAAGGTCAATCAAGCCGCCCCACTCAATCGGCACACACCGCTCGTAGTGAGACTGGGGATCAAGCTCAAGTTCTTCCAATATGAGTTGTATGAGCTCAGGCGAGGAACCCTCAGCGGTTTCAATCCGCACGGCCTCGGCAAACCGGCGGTGACGCAAAGACGCCTTCACCCACTGAGCAAGATCCTGCACGTCATCATCGTCATCCTCTTCAAGGCCGATGCCCCGAGTTATGCGAAATTCCATGACCTCAAGAATCTGCATGCCAGGAAAGATTGACTCAAGATTACGACGAACAATCTCGGCCACACGAACAACCCGACACGGCGTCGTGTCTTGGATCTCACCAACTGGCCCGTGCGATGGAACCCGCACCCAAGACGGAATAGAATCTGGAATTTTGACTCGGGCAAATCGTGTTTCCGAATCGCCTGGATCTGCAAGCAAAACACCGAAATTTCGAGAGAGATTGGATATGAACGGGAATGGATGCCCATAATCAACAGCGAGCGGCGTCAAGAGTGGAAACACATGACGGCGAAACCAATCATCCACGCGGTTCTGATACCGATCTGGCAAGTCTTCCACCGCTGTAATACGGATGCCTTCCTCGATAAGTTGCGGACGCAATGACTCATGCCATACAGCAGTCTGTCGCTTCACGACACGATGCACTTGTTCTCGAACTGCAGCAAGTTGCTTACGCACCGAGAATCCGTCATGTGTCAGTTTGTCGATTCCAATTTCAATGCGGCGGCGAAGCAATGCCGTTCGCTTCATAAAGAACTCATCGAGATTGCTCTCGCATATGGCGAGAAATTGAATCCGGTCAAAGAGTGGTCGCGACGTATCTTCAGACTGGGCGAGCACACGCTCATTGAAATCAAGCCACGCAAGATCGCGGCCGAGGTACAGCATCGCGTTTGGGGGCGCAATGCTTGAAGCTGGGTCGTCGTGAATTGGATGCGTGTGTGTATCTGTCATGGCGATTGAATTCCCATGATAGAGAGTGGCCGTCAAATGCCAAGAACGCGTGTCATCGCTGTCACAGTATGGTCTACATGGGCAAGAGCCGGACCATTCGTGCGTACATCCCGAATTCGCCTCGGGACGGCGAGCAGCAGATCCACTATGCAGTGCAGCGCGGCATGGGGACTCAGTGGTGAGAATCGATCAGCGGTGATCGCCGACTTCATCCATGCGCCAAGCAATTCGCCTTGGATGGAATACGCCGCATTTTGGCGCCAAACAGCGTTGCCTTCACTCAGAAAGACATAGTGGAAGACAGCGGGGTCATAGTCAAACTGTTCATAGGTGATGTGAACCCAATTCCCAAGGAAGCTCTGCTGGGTTCTCAGGTGGATCTTCGAGAAGTGAATGCTTCTATTCCACCATGGATGCGTGCGCTGTGTCCCACACCTCTGGAAACATGGCGTCTTTGGTCGGGAAGTAGCGGTACAGCACTGCTTCGGTGACGCCTTCTCGAGACGCAATCGCGCGTACGCTTACCACGACAGGCATGCCGCCCTCGTTCACTAAACCGAGCATGGCCTCGATCAGCCGCTTTCGTGTTTGGATTCCCCGTTCCCCGATTTGTCCTACGCCTACCACATGCACAGTATCGACGACTGCAACTGCCCGGGCAACTTACTTCCTTAGGGTCTAAATCCAATGCTGAAGCTGCCATAATTCGCCTCTGCCCAGCCATGGCCTTCCGGATCGGCTGCTTTGCTCACTCGACCAGTATGGATTTGTATTTACTTGCAAATGAACGACTTACGGTGCGTATGCCTGGTGCATCATTGTGCGATTATTGGATACATTACCCGCCGGGTCAGTTGCCGCCAGGTCACTGGCTTGGTCTCTTGAAAGAGCGGATTTGTGGGGCTTGAGACGGTCCAGCCATCGGCCTCGTCGAGGTTCCGGTTCGCCATGTGCCGCATGACGACAAGTTCGACATCGCGGCCGCAAGCCGCCTCGATCACCTGACGAGCATCGTGTTCACTT
This sequence comes from Phycisphaerae bacterium, assembly GCA_963694215.1. GTDB lineage: Bacteria > Planctomycetota > Phycisphaerae > Phycisphaerales > SM1A02 > UBA12567. The sequence continues at coordinate 2,345 of CAVOCO010000136.1, read as the reverse complement.
GTGACCGGCTGCCCGCCGATCGAAACGAGAATATCGCTTGGACGAAGTGTGATGCGCTCCGCGACTGTGCCCGCAATGACCCGCTGCACTTCCGCCCCCCGCGGTGGTGGCTTGCCAGTATGCCGCAGCGTCCAACGATCAGCTGCTGACTTCATAGTTGGCCAGAATGGCAAGTCACTCAACCCCCTGAATGATCGCATTTCTTCAGTGAAGTACACCCCAAGCAGCGGCGGCCACGAGCGTTTGGCCCACAATGTGCATTCGATCGAATACGGATCGACCCACACGTTCATTTTCCCGGGACCCCATCCAATACGCGTGACACTTCCATTAAATTGCGATGTGCCATCAACTCGAACCGACTCGGTCACAAGCGTCGGCACCTGCGTGTTAATTGTCTTCTCGTAGGGGGGAGGATCTTTGATTTCCACAACTGCAACACATGCGCCGTACCGAGCAGCGAGCATTTCGGCCTGTGACTTCTTCTCGCCCTTGTTCCGTGAATAGGCGCTACCGATCGGCACCAGCCCCTTGTTCATGTACCCGCTAAATCGCTCTATTTCGGCATCAATAACATCCCTAGAATCCATCCCGGTCGTATCAAGTATCACAAATTCCACAGCATTACTTCGCTGCACCCCGAAGACCTGCCGCCCCTGCTCCTGTCCCCCTGGCAGCGTGTTCGAAAAGTTCTGAGAAAGCGACGACGCGCAGCCGGCAAGGAATACTCCAAGAACAACACCTGACCCAATCATGGTCTCGAAAAATCCCCTCATAGCTCCAGCGTACAGCGTCAACAACAGGCCGTGTGACGCGGGCACGAGATGAGATGATCGTTGACCATGCCCACCGCCTGCATGAACGCATAACAGACAGTTGGGCCGGCCCACTTGAAACCCATTGACTTGAGTTCTTTGGACATAGCGTCGCCTTCTGGCGTGCGAGCTGGGACTTGATTGTCATCGACCCATGTGTTCACGATGGTCTTGCCGTACACGTGAGCCCACAATAGATCTGAGAAACTCCTGCCATCTGACTGGAGTTGTACAAAAAGTTTCGCGTTGTTGATCGCCGCCTCGATCTTTGCGCGGTTACGAATAATAGCGGCGTCTTGGAGCACTCGACGAACACGCACAGATGTCCACCTTGCCAACTTATCTGGCTCACGAAGTTGCAGCCGCTTGACCATCGCATCTCGCTTGCGTAGCACTACAAGCCAAGACAAGCCGGACTGAAACATGTCCAAGATAAGCTTCTCAAAGAGCGCCACGTCATCTCGGACCGGAACACCCCACTCTTGGTCGTGATACGCCACATACTGCGGATCACTGCCGCACCATCGGCATCTAGATGAATCAATTTGAGATGACATAACAAATCCAATTGTACGCAGACAAAGACGATACGCTGCCCATTCATGTTGACCATCCACGATCTTCGCAAGTCCTATGGGGCAACGCCTGTACTCCAAGGAGTCTCGCTCGAGGTTCGCGCGGGCGAAATTGTCGGTCTTGTTGGTCCCAACGGCGCAGGTAAGACCACGCTGCTCAAGTGCATTGTTGATGTGGCCCACGCAGATAGTGGCACGATTGGTGTAGCTGATGTCGATGCGCGAGCTGACTCACTTGCCGCACGACGACTCATTGGGTACTCACCAAGTGAAACCGCGTTGTATCACAGGTTTCGCGCAGTGGATCTTCTGCGATTTTCGATTGGATTCCATCCGCAATCAGATCTATCGAAAGGGCTCACGCTACTCGATGAGCTTGGCGTGCCAAGACGTCGGCGAGTCAGCGCACTCAGTCATGGCATGAAACGCAAGATCCTTCTTGCGCAGGCAATTGCAAGCGGCGCACCCTTGCTCGTTCTTGATGAACCAATGGAAGCATTCGACCCAGCGGCTCGGCGCATTGCGATTGAACTCTTGCAAGACGCGGCCAGCAACGGCCGCGCCATTCTCTGCTCGTCTCATGATCTCACGAGCACCGAGCAGCTCTGTGACCGCGTCGTGTTTCTCAACGGTGGGTGCGTATTACGTGAAGGCCCAACCGGCACGCTCCTGGCAGAAGCTGGCCGGCTTGTCCATCTGACGCTTCGCGTACCGATACACGCAACTGACCTTCCTCAACACAGTGGGTGGGATTGGTCTGGAAGCGGCACAAACTGGAAGCTCGTTCACAACGGCGCGCCCGAAGACGTTCTCGTGGCGATCGCCACTCTTCCTGTTGCCTCAATCCGCACAGGAGATGGTTCACTTGATGAGGTGTTTGCAACGCTCTATCTGGAACAACGACCATGAGTCTCTGGAAGCAATATCTGCGACAGGGATGGTGGGTTGCCATTGG
>CAVOCO010000135.1:0-4639 GCA_963694215.1 Phycisphaerae bacterium | reverse complement strand
TTTCGGTTCAGGCCGCCAGGGCCGAGTGCTGACAGGCGACGCTCATGGACCAACATGGAGAGCGGGTTCGTCTGGTCAACAACCTGAGAGAGCTCGCTTCGTCCGAAGAAGAAGTCGATAGCGCTGCTGATGGACTTCGAGTTCACGAGGTCAGCGATCTTCTTGAGATCTTCTGGGTCCTTCGTGCTCATTCGTTCTTGGACCGTGCGGCGGAGCTTCAGGAAGCCCTTTCGCATTTCTTCAACCGCGAGTTCGTCAAGCGTTCGCAGTCGACGGTTGCCCAAGTGATCGATGTCATCGATGTACGCCTTGTTGCGTTTTGCACGCAGGTCAAGGATGTACCGCGTAACGGCAATAAAGTCTTCGCCACGCAGGTGCATGACATCTTCCGGAATGTCCATATCGAACTTCCGGTTGATGCGGAATCGACCGACCTTGCCGAGTCGATATCTATTTTCGTCGAAGAACTTCTCTTTGAAGAGCGTCTTGGCCTTGTCGCGTTGGGGCGGGTTGCCTGGGCGGAGTCGGCTGTAGATACGCAAGAGGGCAGCCTCGTGCTCCGTGGCGTCAGCCATGAAGTCAAGGCGTTCCATGGCAAGCGTGTTCAGGATGAGCGGATCACTCGGATCTTGTACGACGGCCATCTTCTTGATGTTTGAGGCCTGGATGGCTTCAATCGCATCGCCGATGGGCGCGCCTACACGGCAGAGTTCCTCGCCTTCCTCGTTGATCATGCATTCAGCCGAGTAGTACTCTGGCTTCAACTTGGAGATCGGAATGCTGACCACGTCATAGAACATTTCAAGAATCTTCTCAGTGCTACTGAGCGATTCATCGATGGCGCGAAGGAATACTGTTGCGGCGATCTTTGGAGACTGGTCGATCTTCATCGCCAGCACTTCCTTCTTTGTGACTTCGAGTTCAATCCACGAGCCACGCTCGGGAATGACACGCGCTGAGTGCAGCGGCCGGTCACCAATATTCTCCTTGATGCCAAAGTCAACGCCTGGCGATCGATGGAGCTGACTTACGATGCAACGCTCGGAGCCATTGACGATGAATTCGCCACCCCCAAGCATGATCGGAATTTCGCCAAGGTAGATTTCTTCCTCTGACAACTCCGATACACCCTCACGTATAAATCGCACGCCAATGCGGAAGGGACGACCGTACGTAAGACGGAGTTCCTTGCATTCTTGTGGTGTGTATCGTGGCTTGTCGAGTTTGTAGTAGAGGAACTCAAGCCGCATTGTTCCGTCATAGGATTCAATCGGGAATACTTCTTTAAGCAGTCCCTCCAGTCCCATGTGCGGATCGCGCTTAAGTGGATCCTTGTCGAGCTGGATGAAGCGTTCATACGCGGCTTTTTGCACTTCGGTCAAAGCGGGGACTGGAATAGTGTCGCCACGCTTTGAGAAGTTACGCACCGTCATCGGAATCATGCGGTCACCTCTAATAAAAATCAAAGACTCATCAGTGGGGCGGAACGCAGCCTTCAAACTGCGACCGTTGTTTTTGATGCATCAAAGTGGATTTGCTGTGTGTATCTACTGCCTGCGTCGAGCCGGGTAGTCTAAAGGGTCCAGAATAATTTCACAACCGATCTTGCAAGCAAAACCCGTTCCTGAACCGATATGGTGCTGTTTTTTTCAGAAAAACGTCCAGATTGGACGCTAAGTCGAGAAAGCACACACTCTTCTGGCTAATTTTGGATTTTGTGGTCCCCGTACAGAGAGGGGGCCAAAGAGAAGAGGCCAGATGCCGGTTGAAGGCATCTGGCCCCTTTTCGTTGGTCAGAACAGGTGCTGGGCTATGTGGGCTGGTGCCCTTCGGTCACTTGATATTGACCGTTGCGCCAGCTTCTTCGAGCAATGCCTTGAGGGCGTCGGCGTCATCTGAGGAGATCTTCTCCTTGACCGGACTTGGGGCTGCATCGACGACTGCCTTGGCTTCCTTGAGTCCAAGACCTGTCGCTTCACGGACAGCCTTGATGACGGCAATCTTCTTGTCGCCAGCGGCTTCAAGGATGACATCAAATTCAGTCTGCTCGTCGTCGCCACCATCTCCAGCGGCTGGGCCGGCCATCATGACAGCGCCACCAGCGGCAGGCTCGATGCCATATGCATCTTTCATGTAGTCAGCAAGATCAACGGCTTCCTTGAGGGAGAGCCCGGCGATTTCGTCGCCGATCTTGGTGAGCTTTGCGTCAAATTCTTTCGTTGCGGTTTCTTCGGACATGTGTCCATCTCCAGATTCAAAGGTCTGCGTTCAAGAGGAGCCGCCGTGCGACTTTTAACCCCAAGGGGCCAGTTCAACGCGTTGTAATAGGTGTGCGAACTGCCACGCCGGCTTAGCCGACTTTGGCGATCTCCTCGCCTCGGTCGAGACGTTCTTGGATTTCCTTGACGATGCCCATGAGGTTCGAGCCTGGGCTCGTAGCCGCCTTGAGCAAGTTGGCTCCGGGGGAGAGCACCAACTGCACGAGCTTGGCCTTGGATTCGGCCTTGGTTGGGAAGGTGCTGAGGAGTTTGATGCCTGCGGCGCCTTCAAAGTACTCTCCGTCGAGGCATGCAGCCTTGAGATCGAGTTCTTTGATCTTCTTCGCCCAGTCGACCAAGGCGCGGGCTACGTCAACGACTGAGTCGCCACCGTAGGCCATTGCCGATGGGCCAGTTAGGGCAGGCGTCAGCGGCTCAAGTGATGTGTCCTTGAAGGCGTCGGTTGCCAGTGTATTGCGAACTACCGTGACCTTAATGCCCGCAGCTTGCAGTCCCTGTCGCAGTTCATTGTTCTCATTGGCTTCGATGCCACGGATATCAATGATCAGGGCGTTGGAGACTTCTTCGAATCGCTGGCGGTAGTCGGCCACCATCATGCTTTTGATTGGCTTGCTCATCAGACAGCGACCTCCACGCCAGGCGTCATCGTTCCAGAGATCACGCATCGTTTCATGTAGTAGCCCTTGACCGAGGCCGGCCTGAGCCTTTCAATTGTGTCGAGGAAGAAATTGAGGTTCTCGGTGATGTCTTCCTCCGAGAAACTCATTCGTCCAATGACGATGTGCAGGTTGCCACCATCGTCATTGCGGTATTCGCTCTTGCCAGCTGCGAATTCCTTGACCGCTGTGATTGGGTCACGCGTCACGGTGCCAGCCTTTGGCGATGGCATCAGGCCCTTCGGGCCCAGCACCTTGCCCAGCTGACCGACGACACGCATCATGTCAGGAGCGGCAATGGCGATGTCAAAGTCGAACCAGCCGTCCTTGATACGGGCTGCGAGTTCGTCGCCGCCTGCGTCAACGGCACCAGCGGCCTTGGCAGCTTCGACTTTGTCTGCCCCGCAGAAGCAAATTACCTTGGCAGTCTTGCCACTGCCTTTGGGCATTGAAATCGCGCCGCGGAGTTGCTGGTCAGCCTGTCGAGGATCGATGCCCAAGTGCACGCAGCATTCAACAGATTGGTCGAACGTTGCTGGCTTGAACGTCTTGAGTACCTTGACAGCACCGGCAGGGGGATGGCTGCCTTCAGCAGCCTGAGCGAGTTTGCGATTGGCTGCGCCGCGGCTGGATCGGGTTCGTCGACGCCGCCTTCGAAGGCGAGCCTTCCACGCGGATCGATCTTCGCCGTCTGTGGTGACTGCGCCCGTACCCTTTGCGTCTGCAGCTTCAGTTGCCGGCGTTTCGTCGATGATTTCTTCGGTTGGGGTGGGTTCGTCGCTCACGCGTCACCTCCTTCAACGGTAATGCCCATTGATCGGGCAGTGCCCGCAATCATCCGCATGGCGGACTCGACTGTCGTGGCATTCAGGTCTTCGAGTTTCTCTTCAGCAATCGCCTTGACCTGATCGCGGGTCACACTTGCGATCGGGTCTTGGGGCGTGCCAGCACCTTTGTCAATGCCAGCAGCTTCCTTCAGCAATGCTGAAGCAGGCGAGCTCTTGAGCTCAAAGTCAAACGATCGATCTTTGTAGATCGAGATCAAGCACGTCACGACTTTGCCGTTGAGGTCCTTGGTTCGCTCATTGAATGCTGTGATGAATTGTCCTGGATTGATGCCGTTGGCACCAAGTGCAGGACCGAGTGGCGGAGCGGGAGTTGCTTTCCCTCCCGGCGCGACGATCTTAAATTGCTTTTCAAGCTTCTTGGCCATGTGAACCTCCTGCCTCCCACCACATCCGGCCAACGGACACAGTGGTATGCGGCGTTAAATTTCGAAGCGGGGAGTGTAGCAGCACCTGTCGCCCTGCGGGCTATAAGATGTTGCGCGGAGTTGGGAGTCGAGCGGAGTTTGACTTTCCACTTTCGGCTGCCAACTTCAGCCTCCAGACTTCCGGCTGCCGGTGTTGGTGGCAAGTGCAACGAACGCCTCAATTCCCATTGGGATTGCGGCGTCATTGAAGTCAAAGCAGGGGTGGTGCAGCCCCGGCATGGCGTCTTGTCCCTCTGGAAGTAGGCCGAGGGCAAAGAAGCAGGCCGGGATCTTTTGCCCGTAGTACGAGAAGTCTTCGCCGCCCATGACTGGGTCCATAGTGTGGACTCGATCGGCCCCAAAGGTCGATTCTGAGATTTCTTTCCAGGTTGCGTGGGCTTCGGGGGCGTTGAAGGTGATGGGATAACCCTCGTGCCACGTGATTTCAGCCG
>CAVOCO010000134.1:0-4647 GCA_963694215.1 Phycisphaerae bacterium | reverse complement strand
CACGCGACTTGAAGCGACACTCGGATTCGGAACCGGCGATAGTGACCGGGCCTCAAGTTCGGGAACGATTGGCGGCAACTGGCCGGGCACCCATGACAATTCTTTCAACAGCCTCGGCTACATCAACACAGGCCTCGCTCTGGCGCCAAGCATGACCAACCTGCTGATGGCCCGGGTCGGCGCAAGCACAGGCATTCCAATCAATCCGCGGCGGCCCGATGACTTTCGAATCGGCACGGACTTCTTCGTGTTCGGCAAGACCACCGCCAACGCGCCCATCTCAGCCCCTTCGACCGCGAATCGATATGTCGGCTGGGAATGCGACCTTAGGCTTGATTGGCGCGTGACCAGCGATGTTAGTTTCAATCTCCGATACGGTCTCTTTGTTCCCAACGGCGGCAATCCAGCACCGATCGATCAAATACGTCAATTCCTCTACGGAGGCATCAGCTATGCGTTCTGAGTTTCAACTGCTTCTCATCGTGCTCGCCGCGACAATCCTTGGCGGATGTGGGCTGAGCGACCGCACCACAATCGAGTCACCCGCGGCGATGCAATTCCCAACGGACGCCGATTCGCTCGATTTTTGGGACACGCTTGAAACACAGCCAGTCACGACCAATGACGATGCCCTGCATGGATTGCTGCTTTTTGTGCAATATCAACCCCCAGCCAATTCGTGGGATGAACGCATTGCCGCAGCCCATGCACTTGGGTGGGTTGAGCCCCACAAAAAGCCCCTTGAACCACTTGAATCAGCACAAATGGGCTTTATCGCGGTCTGTGTTTGTCATGCGATTGATGTTCAGGGTGGTCTATCTATGCGGCTGTGGGGACGGGTGCCACGATATTGCACGCGAGAATTGGTTCACATGGGGCTCATTCCCGGCATAACTGAACATGAGGCCCTGAGTGGGGCCGAGTTCATCGCGTTGCTCGGCTTGGCTGAGCAGCATCAATTCATTAACCGCGCATTGGCTGCACACGATTCGGCCGCAGCAGCCGCGGATGCATCAGGCGATGGCCAGTCCACCGCCCCGGACCAACCGGCGAGTGAGCCGCTCGACGAGGCACCAGCCTCTGAAGAGACGCCCGCCGAAGAAGGCGAGACCACATCATGACGATGCGACATGCCCGATTCACACTCATCAGCCTCTGCGTCTCTGCCGCCCTTGGAGGATTCGCCGCTGCTGCCGATGATGCGCCAACGACGACACAAACCGTGCAGCAGCGCATCGCACCAACGACGCCACTGACACGCTTAGCCGTTCAAGAGCGACTCGCTGAACTTAAAAAAATTGCTCTCAAAGCCGCCGAGGCATTGCCTGAAGGCGAAACCAAAGTGCTGCGCGCCGTGGTCATGGAAATGGCAGGCAAAGTGCAGTGGCGACAAGATCCCAGAGGCAAGTGGAAACTTGCGGTCAAGGACGACATCCTCAAACCAGGCGCAATGATTCGAACAGGGCTGCGGTCTTGGATGATGCTTCGCATCGGTATTAATGCCAATGTGTTGATCGACAGCGGATCACGCGTAAGCCTTCCTCACATCGCGCAAGCGGGCGACACACTTCGCACGGCCGTACAGGTGCAGCGAGGCCGGGCCGATGTTGAAGTGGGGCATGTTGGTCTAACGAATGATTTCTCCGTGCTCACGCCTTCTGGCGCGCTTGCAGTACGTGGTACTGGACTCGCCGTATCGCACAATGCATTCCAGGGCACGCAAGTGTTCGGCGCTCGTTCCAACGCGATGAATGCCATCGCCATGAAGTACTACGGCAGCAAGGTGGCCAACATGCTCTCTGGCAAAGCCATATCAACTGAAGCTGCGCCAAACCCCGCAGTCGCAGCAGCACTCAATACTGCTGGACCAATGCCGCTCATTGCAACCGAAGCAGCGGATCGCAAAGATGCGCCCGACCAAGTATCGCAGGCCGTGTCCAATTCAGACCCGGTCAATGGCGCCGTGCGTGTGCTGCTCGCCGAACAACAGGAGGCCATCAACGACGATATCCTGGAAGAAGAATTTGGCGACCCCTTCTTGCAAGACGGCTTCGCGTGGTACGTCGGCACTGGAGGCGTTGTGCTTCCAGAAGACATGGGCGCCGTTGCAACAGGCTTATATTGGGACATGAAATTTAAAAATAATGTGCCGACACACGTCGACCCATACAACCCAAACGGACATCGTATTGCATCGGTCTTTGAACACGACTTGTTCGCATCAACGGGGTTCTATGATCCAGAGCGTGAGCAGTTCATTCACGGTTCAGCTGAGCAAGGCTATTACCTTGATGTCCCATGGGGCACCGAACTGCCCACAGGCCAGCGGGCGCTCCCCCTGACCTATCAGGCCATTCTTGATCTTGGCGACGCGCGATGGGACGGGGATCCATTCACAAGCGAAAGCGACCTGCGGGCCATGCTCACATTCGTCAACGTGTTCTGTGTGACGACATTCGACGGTGACGGCAACAAGATTGAAGTGTGCCGTCAGGCATTTGCCAACGCCATGAACGCCATTATCTATAACGATATCTATCAGCCAGGACTTACCCCCTATGGCCAGGGTCTTCAAGACCCCAATGGTGGCGTCCAAGAATTTGCAGGCGAAAACGGCGACTGCCCCTGGTGCCCGTGAGCGGCGCAGCTGCTTACAGAGCCACAAAGCGGCGGGCCTACTGCTCGCTACTATTTCTCTTCTGCACCACTGCTACGCTCTTCCTTTCCCCCCTCCCGACTCCGCTCACGTACCATCCCTAGGCCGTGAGTAGCCGATCCAATCCAAAGGTCTTCCTCTCCGCCATCATTGCCACGCTGGTCATTGTCTTGATTGACCTCGGTGGCGGATTCGACGGCTGGAATGAACAAGTACTCGACCTTGAACAGCGTCACCTCCCCCGTGATGTGCATGCGATGTCATCGGACATCGTCATGGTCGACATTGACGATCGTGCCCTTGAGAGGATCGGTCGATGGCCATGGCCACGAACCGCGCTCGCTGGGGCCATCGAAGAACTTCTCCGAGCTGGCGCGAAGACCATTGCCATCGATCTTGATCTCGCCGACCCACAACTACCAACGTGGCACCCCGGCCCCCCCGCAATCGAAATCGACCACGATGCGGCACTTTCTCAGGTCATCACTGGCCGCATTGTGCTCGGGTCGCTCCTTATGTCTGACGAGCTTGAATCTCGTTGGGCCGCTGCGGGCGGAGACATGGACACACTGCCACCACTCCTCGATGCCATGAGCGCGGACTTCTCGCTTGACCCACGCAATGAGTCCGCCGGGCTCTCGCAGCAAGATCGGGATGCTGCCACTGACACCATGCACATGCTGTGGCGGCACGTCATCTTCGATGCAGCAGCCGGCAACACATCACGGCAAGAACTCTTAGAGCGAGCAGGCGTACAGGCCGATGCAATGACCCCGATCATCGACTCGGCAATGCGGCAACACGCAGCGCGAGTTGTTCTTCCCGGCGCTACACCAGGCGGCGTAGCACGCCCGCCATCGCCTGCAGATCGATTTCCAATTCAGCAATTGATCGAACACGCTGGCGCGACTGGGTACATCAATATTGTTCGCCGCGGGCATGATGGCGGAATTCGCCAAATGATTCCCACACAATCGGTCGGCCACGAGATGCAAATCCCAGGGCTCGGCCTTGCCGCGGTCTTGACGCATCTCGGTGCTGACACGCCATTCACCGTCGATACGGGCACAGTACATATTGGTGACGTTGTCTTGCCACTCCATAAGGATGCCATCACCGTATGCTGGCCACGCGGCGCTCACGGCATAGATTGGCCCGACGTCCATCGCAGCACTGCCAATGATCCACGGTTCACCGGACACCTTTCCATCGGCGAACTCGTCCTGCTTGCTCAAGCCCGCACAACACTCCAGCATGCCCAAGACGACCTTGTTGCAGCCACGCGATCTGTACTGCGTACAATTCGTGAAGATGCCACGCTGAGCGTGCCCAACTGGCTTGACGCCGAAATTCAAGCCGAGGTTGCCGACGAGGTCGACTTCACGCTCGAAAACATCGCCACGCGCGAGCAGCTCGGCGTAGCGACAGCCGGCCTTGACGCCAACACTATTGATCGTATGGGCAGCATGCTCGATTGGCGCAACGCAACAAGCACACTTGCAAAGGATGCAGGCCGCGTCAACATCGTAGAAGAGAGTCTTCGATCGCAAGTCGAAGATCGCCTCATATTCATTGGATGGACCGCAACCGGAACGCTCGCTGACTTTGTCCCAACGGCCGCAGGCCCTCGCACGCCTGGTGTCATGGTCCACGCGGCCATCGCCGACATGGTGTTGCAAGACCGATCACTGTGGGAGGGTGAACGGTGGTGGTCGACAGTCGCCGCGGCCTGTCTTGGACTATTAATTGCCACCCTTGTGGCAAGCCTTGGACCATGGCCCGCCACGGCATCGGCGGGCGGTGTGTTCCTGCTCTGGGGCTTTGCCGTTGTACTCATGTTCTGGAAAGCAGATGTCGTACTGCCCGTGGCCTGTCCGCTAGTCACAATCACGCTCGCGTGGGCAACTGGAACGAGTTCTCGGGCCATCATGGTGCAGCGAGAGAAACGACACGTCACGCTTCAATTTCGCGCACGTGTCCCAGAGGCTCTT
>CAVOCO010000133.1:0-4648 GCA_963694215.1 Phycisphaerae bacterium | reverse complement strand
ATGACCGAAGCCACTCGAGACGCTCCAATTCGCAGCAGCGCCGCAGCAGCCACCAACATCGCCACAATGACACTCAGAAAGTAGGCCACGTTGGCTGAGTCGACCAAGCCAAGCGTGAAGTCTGCCAAACGCTGTAGTGGATCAAACTCGGCGAGCACGCCGCGCCACATCGGACCAAGCACCTGAGGCAATGCCAGCTCGAGCACGACTGATACAAGAATCCAGCCAATACACGTTGCGAGAAAGGCAACGGCTTGGCTACTCAGAACGGTGCTTGCGAGGATACCGGTTGCCAGCACAGCTCCGCCAAGAAGAACGAGACCCAGATAGCCACTTGCCACTTCGCCCATGTCTGGCCGGCCGTAGTACTCAAGCAGAATGACCTGCAAGAGTGTCGGCACCAAGAGCACCACCAAGATGCCCATCGCGCCGCACCATTTACCGAAGATGATGTCCCACGCTGAGCAAGGACTCGACTGCAGAAGCGCCAGTGTGCCCCGCCTGCGTTCTTCGCAGATCGTGCCCATGACGATCGCAGGTCCAGCGAGCAACAAAAAGATGGCATTGAATCCAATAACCGCCCGCAAACTCGCCGGGTGACCGGCGTGAAAGACAGACTGCATGAAGACGAGTCCAGAACCAAACAAGAAGAGTGCCGGCACAATCCATCCAGCTGGCGCCAAATAGAACGCGCGAATATCTCGCCATGCGATGGTGAGCACTCGCTTCATGCCGTCCCCCCTGCCAGTACTCCGCGTACCCACTGATCGAGCGAGCGTTCGTCGGTGCTCAGCCTGCGGAGCGAACCGCCAGCCTCTGACACCACAGCGAAGACCGCTTCTCGCACATCGCTGCTCGCTTCGCACCGGATGCAGTGCCATGGCCCATCAGTCGATATCACGTCAGCCCGGTTGACTCCGGGAATGGCCACGAGTGCAGCTGGACCCTCGAGCCCCTTCACCTCTATCTCGAACGACATATCCCCCGCAGCAGACCGCACAGACTGCACTGACCGCGAGGCGAGAAGGCGGCCATTGCCAATGACAAGCAGGTCGTCGCATACTTCGGCGGCTTCGCCGAGCTGATGGGTCGAGAAGAGAATGGCACGGTCCTGGGCAAGTTGCCGCAAGAGTCCGCGAAATGCTCGCTGCTGCACAGGGTCGAGCCCCGTTCCAGGCTCATCAAGAATGAGTACGGATGGATCATGAACAAGCGCAGCAGCGAGGGCGACCCGCTGGCGATACCCCCGGGAAAGCTGCCTGATGACCCGGCGGGTCATACCGTCAAGTCCGCACTCGCCAAGAACCTGTTGAATTCGGCTCCTGCCAACACCCCCATACAGACCCGCCCGAAACCGCAGATACTCGGCCACACGAAGCTCATCACAGGCCGGGGCTCCATCTGGCAACCAGCCAAGCATCGAATGGGCCGCCCGAGGATCTGAGGCCACATCGATACCGCCTATGGTCGCTGACCCCTCACACGGCAGCAGAACGCCGCACAGCATGCGCATGGTGGTCGTCTTGCCTGCTCCATTGGGGCCAAGGAAGCCGGCGATGCGGCCACGGCTAATCTCGAAGCTCACACCCTCGACAGCAGTCAAACTACCAAATCGTTTTGTCAGATGGCAGGCTCGAATCATCCGATCATGGATACTCCTGATGGCTCTCTTGTGCACAATGGCACGTTGAGGGTCGTTTCATGCCTCTTGGCTCGTGTCGAGGCGAATTACTTGTCTCGCGGCCTATATGAGGTAGGCTTCGCACGGGACAGATGTTGAGGGGTCCACCATGGACCATGATCGATCATCCAAACACTCCGGGCCAGACGCGGTTGACTGGTGCGCTCCCGAAGCCATCATCGCAGCCGCAGCCGATGCTGTGGTCATTCTCAAGCAGGATAGCCAGATCATATGGGCAGATGCTCGCTTTGCTGCATTGCCGATGCCCGTTCAGGATCGATGCCGCCAATGGTGCCAAGTCCTGGACGTCGAAACATCCCGCACCCATATCGAGGGGGCCGGCCGCTGCTGGGAAGTCAATGTCCGCACGATGCCCGACGGCAACCGCTGTTGCCTGCTCAGCGAGACCTCGCCTGAGCATTCGGCGAATCTGCGGATTGCCGCCATCGATGCCGCCGGCATGATGCTGCTTCACTTTGACCGTGACGAAATTGCACAGCTCACCGTAGCAGACAGACTTCGCGTACTGGAACAACGCATCGTGTCGAGCGTCCAGCAAGAGCTCAAGTTCGACAACTTTGAAATCAGACTTCGATCGCCCGGATCCAATCGGCTCGAACTGGTGATCTCAAAAAACCTCTCGCCCATGCGTATTGGCGAAACCATCTCGGCTTGCGAAACTGGCAACGGCATTTCAGGCTGGGTCGCGGCGACTGGTAAGTCGTATGTATGCGGGGATGTTCGTAAAGACCCGCTGTACCGCGAAGGACTCGATGACGCGCTGAGTTCGCTCACCGTGCCGCTTCGCGTGCATGACAAAGTCATTGGTGTCTTTAACATCGAATCGGGCACCGAGAATGTATTCAACGATCATGACCGTCAACTCGCAGAGCGATTTGCCGGCTACATTGCCAACGTGCTGCACTTGCTTGATCTGCTCGTCGTGGAACGCGTGTCGACAAGTGCACAGGTCGCGATGAATATGACATCAGAACTCGAGCGACCCATCGCTGATTTGCAGGAACTTGCCGCAGCGTTGCTCGGAAACGGCATTCATGACGCCGCGGGCCAACTGCAGACGATCGTGGCGTCGATTACCAACCGAATCGCCTCGTGCGCAGCAGGGCCGCGGTCGATCATTGATGCTGAGCATGAGATTCACGCTATTGAGGCAGACCCCGCGTTTGAAGGCCTCCACATGCTCGTCGTCGATGATGAAGATCGCGTTCGGGACGAAGTGTCCCAGGTGCTGCAGCAACTTGGCTGCCGCGTCACCTCGTGCGCCAACGGCACAGAGGCGTTTGCGGCCCTCGAGGCCGCCGGCGCCGCATCCGGATTCGCGATAGTCGTCTCGGATATCAGACTGCCAGACGCGAGCGGATACGAAGTCTTCACCAAGACCAGAGAGGTCTTGCCTGATGTGCCTGTCATTCTGATGACTGGGTTCGGCTACGACCCAGATCACACCATCGTGCGAGCAAGTGCAAATGGTGTGCAGGGGATCCTGCTCAAACCGTTCCGTACCTCACAATTGATCGATGCCGTTCGCAACGCAATTGCGACGGCTGCATCAGAGACGAGGTAACGCTAAAAAATGGAGTCAGTCCCCTGATGTTGGCGACTCAGCTCGGACGAATCGGTCGTCGCCGAACTCGTCTTTCAGCACGCGGCATTCCACTAGTGCGCCGGTGGCATCGGCGATGCGAAGGGCTTCGGTGGCATGGACATCGTCAATTTCCACAACGAGTAGGCCGCCGGGTTCGAGGTAGCGTGGTGCTGTTTCGAAAATGGTTCGCACACTATCCAGTCCGTCGGCCCCGCCGCGTAAAGCAAGGGCAGGCTCGAATGACTTGACGTTGGGCTGCAGCTGCTCATACCGCGCGTCGCCAATGTAGGGCGGATTGCTCACGATCACATCAAAGCAGCCCTCTCGGCCCCGACGGGAAAGCGGCTCGCAAAGATTGCCTTCAACGATCTCTACCCGTTCCTGGACGCCGTGCTTGTCGGCATTTCTCTGAGCAAATGAGGCTGCATCAGCGGACAGATCCACCGCAACGACATGGGCCTGCGGAAGCTGCTTCGCAAGCGTGATGCCAAGGCATCCGCTTCCAGTGCCGATATCGGCAATCCATAGTGGAGCTGGCCGGGCATCCGGGTCAAGGCCGCGGTGCCATGTCAAGACGTGCTGCACGATGCCCTCAGTTGCGGTTCGCGGAATAAGCACACCCGGGCCCACTTCAAACTGGCGACCAAGGAATCCGCCTTCGCCAATCAGATATTGCACAGGTTCGTTGGCCGATGCCCGCTTCACCAATTCTCGCAGGGTGGCTCGCTCTTCTGCTGATGCCGGCCGGTCAAGATCGGTGTAGAGATGAATCGGATCAGTCCCAATGGCCCGGGCCATCAGCCACCGTGCCACGAGCTCCGGCTCGTCAATGGATCTCTCGGCGAGATGACCCTCTATCCAGGCCAGCAGGGTTCGCGTTGACCAGACTTGTTCATCGGTGTCTTGTGTGGGTGTTGGCACATGGCCAATGTACCATGCCCACTTCAGCCTCCTCTGAGAAACAATCGAGAACGATCAATGCGTGTCTTTATGCTCGGGTGGGAGTTCCCACCCTTTATCACCGGCGGACTTGGCACGGCCTGTCACGGTCTAACCAAGGCGATGGATGCACGGGGTATTGAGATCAACTTCGTCATGCCCGGCGCCACTGACCCCAACGCCTCCTCGCATGTCGACCTGCTCAGCCCTGAATCAGTTTCGTTGCCCGCGGTCACCCTGCCTGAGATTGAACTCGACGACGACTTCAACCCGATCGAACCGGCGGTCGCTCTGGCGCAGCAGCAAGCCACCACCATGCCTGCGCCCACGCGTGATGGATCACCTCCACCTGCCGGCGTCGAGGGGTTCTCGTCACAGATCGAGTTTGTACCTGTCCCGGTACGCATGAGCCATCCATACAA
>CAVOCO010000132.1:0-4659 GCA_963694215.1 Phycisphaerae bacterium | reverse complement strand
TCCGGATGGCAACGGCACCAAGACGCTGGTGCCATTCGATCTCGATGATGCCGGACGCATCACTGGGTTTGCCTTCCATGGTTTTGGCTTGGATCTCACTCGACAGCCCTTCTTCTGGGAATCCGGCGTGCCACATCTGGTTCCGGTCGACTGGGACTACACCGAGGCGCACCAACTTGCGCCCGATGGCACTGCCTTCGGTATCGACGACACCGCCGACACAATCATTCACATTGATACGGCGGGCACGGCGCCAGTCGCCAGCGGCGCGTTCGGCCCGTACACCCAGATCACCCACGTCACTGACACTGGATATGTCTTGGGCAACGATGCCAATGACGGATTCGTCTGGTATCAAGCAATTGGCGCCGTCCGATTCAGTACGCTGGCTGGCGGCATTGCACCGGCCTATGCAGCTGATATCAACAACACGGGCACGGTCATCGGCACGAGCGACTTCAATGATGGCAGTTCATCTCGGGCCATGTTGTGGCAAGGCCAAGGGCTGGCCGACCCGGCCCCAACGCTCAGTGGCGCCACAAGGGGCATTGCCATCGATGATCAAGATCGTCTTGTGCTGGTGCATGCACCCAACGGCTTCTGGCCTGGTGGTGGCGCACATCACATTTATTTGGCGCCGCTTGGCCAAGACGGCGCAGAGCTTGGCACGCCGTCCAAGACAATTCTTAAGGCGTTCAACCTTGAAGTGCTGGCAAACGATGATGGTGTGATTACAGGCTGCTGGAAGACAGGCGACGACGAGCCAAGGATCTTCATGACGAGTCCAGGCGGACTTAATGCGACCGAACTTGTGATTCCCTCGTATATGCTTGACATTGATCTCGATGGCATCAGCGATACCGGCATGGCATTCGGACGCCTTCTCGATGCAAACTATGCCACGTACGGATTTGTCGCAACTGCGCAGGACGGCATACAACTTCTGGGGCATCGTCTGATCGGCGCACCACCACTTGCCTTCTACGGAGTACCCCGAGACGCCAACGCATCGGGCGCGATGATCATCACGTGGGCGCACAACTTCAACTACAGCCACTGGGCACTTATCGAACCTGCATTGCCCGGCGATGTCGATGGAAGCGGCACGGTTGATGTCACCGATCTACTGAACCTGATCGCATCCTGGGGTCCACAGCCAGTAGACCCCCTGTGCGGCCCAGACCTTAATCTGGACGGGATCGTTGGCGTCGATGATCTGCTAGAAGTGCTTGATGCCTTCATGCTAAACCCTTAAGTCGAACCACCGCCGCGTGCGCGCCGCGTCATGGGGCGATCGGCACGGCATTGCCGTTGAGTGTGAGGTTCTCAGGTACGCCTGCAAGGCCAGTTGCAATGAAGCCAATTGTCACGCTCTTGCCTGAACAGATTCTAAAATTCCAATCATCGTTGACAATTCGGACACGCTGGCCTTCTTGTGACACCAGCACGCCGTTCCAAACCTGATCGACGGCGAAGCCAACATCAAAGAGCAACTCCCAGCCGACCACGCACTGCGGTTCATCGTTATGGATGGTCAGTGCACCTTGGAACCCCGTGTCCCAGCTTTGTGTGACGTCAAAGGAGAAACTCAGTCCATCAAACTGACACTCATCAAGTATGCCATTTTCATCGGCATCTCCTGTGAGCAGATCGCAGACATCGGGCACAAGGTTTAGATTGCAATCCTCATGTGTACCGCTGATGAGATCGCAGATGTCAGGCACCCCGTTGCCATCACAGTCTGACGTGTCTTGGCACGAGTCTGGAATGCCGTCCGCATCACAGTCCAGCGCGCCTTGTTTAATTTCAACCGAGTCGGGTGTGCCGTCCAGATCACAATCCGGTCCGCATGTTCCCCAACTCGAGAGGAAGAATATTAAGTCGGAGACATCGATAACTCCATTTTCAACGATGTCATACAACTCGTCGGCTGACCCCCATGCGCTGATGAGCAGCAGCAGGTCAGTGGCCGTAACCGAAAAGTCACCATTGAAGTCGGCTACACATTGGGTTGTGTCGGGCGACTGGCCAAAGTCCACATCGGCTACGGCATAGAAACCTTCTCCGACCGGATCGAGCCGTTGCCAGATTACATAGAGCACCTGCTTACCTGTGCGGTATGGAAGAATGGCATTGAATCGATACTCCGCGCCGTCCAATCCAACTGGCCCGATGGGTATCTCTTCCATGTGCGCCCAGTCCAAGGGCATGGTTGGATCCCAATCTTGGGTCGTAATCCATAGTCGGTGCACACTTGGGTCGTGAGGTGTCGTGGCATACCAGACAAACTCAAAGGGCCCTGACTCAATGTCGGTTGATGGCCAGTCGTCGCGAACCTGATCAAATCCAGCAAACTTCGCATTGCCTGCACTGGCAAGCTGGCCATCTGGGATGGCGATTGAGTAGTCGATCACGCGCTGCTGGGCGTTAGTGCCAGGGTGGAAGTTGACCAGTTCATTCCAGTCGTACAGAGGCTGGGTGCCACCGATAGCTACCGCGTCAACCACGGCATCGGATATCGGGCTTTCTGGTCCTTCTGTAAAGGCGTTGTAGATGCGCGACTGCGGCGTAGCCAGTGATCCATGCCCCAGCGCAGCGCCAGAACCTATCAACATCGTCACAACTGCCAGTGCACCACTCACATCACGTAATCGATTCACCATTGGGTCTCTCCTACCTGAATTAGCTCTAAAGCCACATTGATTCACATGAACTCACAGCGGTCCACATCAAAACCCAGTGGCCAATACAACGCGCAGTCAATGTCTACGTTCCTTCCAAGGTTCGGATCGAACGACATCGCAAAAAACCACAAAATTGAACTTTACAGGGCCACAGAATCGGTCCCAGCAGCTTCAATCTGAAGTTCTACCGTGCAGCATCCACATGCAGCGCAAAGGTGCGCACCGGTTGAATCGATGCTGATTCGCGCTACGCATTTTGTTTCAAAGCAGACCTCCAATCAGCGCGGTAGTCGCCGACTTTGAAAAATAGTTTGCGCAGTAGCGGAGTATTCAAGTAGATTACTTGCAGTAACTTGCGCGATGGTCTATTGCCTGCCCTGCAGGAACAAGCATTTCTGTCCTTGCTTCTATGGCCTTGCGCAGGCAAGTTGAAACGACCAAGGCATATTTGGAGCCCGCTCAAGAACACGACCAATCACATTTCACAATTCCGCGCGATCTGCTTCCATCAGACCAACGGCCCCCCCGCTGAAATCAGTCTCATACCACTTAATCTGATTTCACCGGCGAGGCCCGAGGATGGGAAGCACACGACCTATAGAATCCGCTGGCCAGCTACATAGATGGCTCGCACCAGCCGGAGGAAGAGAGGGCTCCCCATTGGCCTATGGCTGGTGGGGAGTCTTTTTTTTCAATCCCGCTCTGTGTGTATCTAAAGACACAACTCGCCGTAGCTAGAGTCCATCTCATTTGAGCCTGTGAATACCAGCTTCATGAAACGGTTCGGTGACTCCAAACCAGTTGCCTGCACCTAGAGCACCACAGACAAGCATGGGAATCTGGTGGACATACACACTGTGTGTTAAAAGATGCCTGCTTGTGCAATGAGCCCCTCTGCTACCGAAGAGGAACCAGCTGTACTCAGCCACTTCGCTCTATATTGATAGATAACCATCCGGATAGGGAGAAGATCAATGACCACCCAACCGACAATTGCCCCGCTCACCCCGGCCAACGTCCGCGAGGCATGGGCCCATGAAGCACACGACTTCACACCATGGCTGGCAGAAAACATAGAGGGACTGTCTCAGGCCATCGGCATTCCACTGGAACTGGAAGGATGCGAGGTTTCTGTTGATTCTTTCTCCGCTGACATCCTCGCGCGCAATCCAAAGGATGACACCCGAGTCTTGATCGAAAACCAATTGGAGGGTTCCGACCACACCCATCTGGGCCAGATCATGACGTATCTAGCAGGCCTGGATGCCAAGACTGTGATTTGGATTGCCACTGGATTTCGCGATGCGCATCTCTCCGCTATCAACTGGCTCAACGAACACACCGAAGAAAGCATGGCCTTCTTCGCGATTGAGTTGAAGGTGGTACGAATTGGCGACTCGCCCTATGCCCCCATCTTTGATGTGGTTGCACGGCCAAATGCCTGGGAACGCCGGCTGCATGCTGCCACTTCTGGCAACGGCGAGGTGTCTGAACTCACACGGAAGCGAACTGAGTTCTGGCAAGCGTACGTGGACCGGGTTCCCAATGAATTGGATCGGTACGGCAAGGCAGGCCGCAAGAGCAATCGCTGGCATTTTCTTGATGGGCTGGACCTGATCATCTCCATCTACACCAGCGTGGAAGGTGTTGGCATCTTCATCCGAGGTGCCAGCGGAGCCAATCCGGAGGACGTGTCACTTCGATTGAAACCACACCAGGAAACACTGATGGCAGCATTAGAAGCAGATGAGTTCGGCAATGTCAACGGGAACGGTTACTTCCTGGGCCAATGGCTACCCGGTAACTGCGAGGATCCCACTGATCGCGATCGGCTGATCGACTGGCTAGCTGGGAAGACAACGTTATACGAGGCGTCGCTGCGCGAGGCACTTGAGTAGTGCATCTAGCCATTTGCTTGGCCCAGATCAGCGGGGTGGCAATGACCAGTGGTGACAGTATTGGTAACACCCTTGCA
>CAVOCO010000131.1:0-4669 GCA_963694215.1 Phycisphaerae bacterium | reverse complement strand
GCAGCCTTGACCGCTTCATCCCGTTCGCTTGTTCCAGCCGTTGCGGTCACTGACAAGATGGACTGTACGGAACCCACAATAGACTTAATTGAGGCCTTGGTGCGGTGACTCGCTACACCCTTTCGATCGAGCATGGCATCGACAAGAATCGCCACAATCCACTCAAAGCGACTGACATTCTTGTCAGCAGCCACAAGAGCCTCTACTAATGTCTGCAGCTCGCCTGCCTGAGTAGGCGACAAAGATTGCATTGCTGGCGAGGTCAAGTCAAGGAGCGGAACACGAGCTGCTGTGGGAAGTGTGGCCAAGAGTGGAAGAAGAACCTCGGCATGCTTTGCTTCTGCAGCAGGCAACAGACGCTGTATCGCTTCGCGCTGTGTGGCAAGGGCCGCCTCATCTGATCCACCTTCATTCATCAGCATGGCCGCGATCAACGCCCGTGCAGAACGGGGCGTGCGGGCAGCCACCCGCAATTCATCTGGAATCGACGCCAAAATTTGGCGCGTCCAATCCATAGAGATCGCCCCAACTTCGCCGGCGTTGCGAATCGCCTCGCGCATACCCGCAACAGCAACCGCGCCAACAGCAGCGCCAAGCATGGTGCTGTCTATGGCCGGCTTGCTCTGGGTGTTCGCCGTATCAACTGTGGCTGATCTAGAGTCCAACGGCGTTGTCATGTCAGCGCCAGTTGTCGAGCCTGAAATACGTTTTATCCGCTCAGCCAAAGGCGGATGAGTGGCAAACGTAGAACTCATCGCCTGCGAGAAAAACATATGGTTGAACTGGCTTGCTTCACCGGCAAAGGTCGCTTTCTCGGTTGACCCTTGAATGCGACGCAGCGCCCCGCCAATTCCATCAGGATTGCGCGTGTACTGGACAGCCGATGCATCAGCAAGAAACTCTCGCTGCCGCGAAATAGCGGCCTGAATCACTCTCGCCATCAATGTGCCAAGAAAACCAATGGCCGCGACCAAAGCCCCAAAGACGATGATGCCCAGGGCAATCGCCATGCCGCCACCCTTGTCATTGCTACTACGCCGGCCGCCGCCAAAGAGAATCGAATACCCCACCACGCGAATCAACAACAGGCCAACGATGCCGAGCACCATCACTCCATTAATGACTGCAACAAGACGCAAGTTCAATCTCATATCGCCATTGAAGATGTGACTGAACTCGTGCGCGACAATTCCTTGCAACTCATCCCGCGGCATAGCGATACAACCTCGAGTCAGGCCGATAGCGGCCTGATCGACTGTGTGACCAGCAGCGAAGGCGTTAATTGTGTCAGATGGAATTGCAAACACTGGAGGAACAGGAATGCCAGAGGCAATCGCCATCTCCTCAACGACATTCAATGCGCGACGCTCATCGGTGTCCTTGGTATCTGGTTCAATGCGAACGCCACCAAGAATTTCCGCAACCGCCTCGCCGCCCTTTCGCAATTGGAGATAGCGGAAAAGAAATCCGCCCCCGACAAGTACCACCATGATGGCAAGTGTGATGATCGCGAGATCGATATCCCACCATGTCCCAATTTCCTTTTCAGCCCATCGCGTCAAGGCGCCTTGCTGAATAGTTTGACCTTGCCGCGCAGCATCCTCAACTTGGGACTGCGCATACATGCCACCAACCTGAATTGCGAGCATGCAGATGAAATACAGGCCAACCGTCATGCCAAGCATTCCGATCGCCAGCGCCCACACCATCAAGCCCGTGCGTTTGTGCGCCTTGTCCTGAGCATCAAAGAAATTCATATCTCTACCTCTGTAATTGGTCTAGAACTGAACCTTTGGCGCTTCTTTTTCGGCCACATTCTCGATCTCAAAGGACGAGGCCACATTGAAGTTGAACATTCCAGCAATGATGTTGGAGGGGAACACTTCACGCTTTGTGTTGTATCCCATCACCGCATCGTTATAAGCCTGACGTGAGAACGCGACTTTGTTCTCGGTACTGGTGAGCTCTTCCTGCACCTGCATCATGTTGGCGCTCGCTTTGAGATCGGGGTAAGCCTCAACAGCCACATTCAAACTTCCAAGGGCGCCAGCGAGCGATCCCTCGGCACCAGATAACGTCTTCATAGCTGACCCGTCGGTTGGGTCAAGCCCTACAGCCTTCGCAGCAGCGAGCGCGGTATTGCGAGCCTCTGTAACGGCCTGGAGCGTTCCCGCTTCGTGCTTCATATACCCCTTGGCAGTCTCGACGAGATTTGGGATCAAGTCGTATCGCCGCTTAAGCTGCACATCGATTTGTGCCCACGCATTCTTCACTCGGTTCCGCATTGCGACTAGCGCGTTGTAGATTGAGACAACCGCCACAACTACGACAAGAATCACGCCGCCAATTACAATAAATACGGTGGCGATCGCGGACAGTGCCAACATCATGTCAATCATTTTCTAGTTCTCCTCGGGATGCCTTGCATCCGATCTGTGTTCTTATTTTCCGTCTGATGAGCCCACTATTGGCCCCCCGTTCGCGGGCGTGCACTATGGCAGGCACCTGATCACGACAATGTGAGATCAATCACAATATGCAGTGTAAACGAGATCGAGTCGAGACATGCAGTAGCGACTCAGGTCTTGGCAGATCGCCGCAGCACCAGCATGCTCAGATCATCATCAACTTGTCCGCCGTGCCACTTCTCAGCAAGGGCGATTCCATGTTTGCAGAGTGCCTCTGCGTTCTCGGTGGCCTTGGCCCCAAGACCAACTGCCAGGCGTGACTCCCCGAACATTTCATCTCTCGCAATATTCTTTGCTTCGGTAATTCCATCGGTATAGAGAGCTATCCAGCCGCCGACTGGGAGCACCCCAGTCCGTGACTCCCAATCGGCGCCTGGTATTACACCAAGCAATGGTCCAGTCGAATCACCCTCTTCCAAGACCACGCCATCTTCTCCGCCCAAGAACGCTGGCAAGTGGCCGGCCGACACGAGCTCGTAGCAACCGGTTTTCAACATGAACCGAACAATGATGCCCGTCACGAACAGTTGCCGGTCATTGTCATCGCACAACTCTTCGTTCGTTTTCGCGACGATGGTTGAAAGACTCTGCGCTGGGTCATCAAATAACCGGAGCAAGGTCATCGCTCGAACCATGACGAGCGCCGCTGGCATGCCAGAGCCCGACACATCAGCAAGTACAACGGTCAATACATCGCCATGCACCCAGTAATCATAGAAATCACCGGCCACATGCCGCGCCGCCACGTTAATCGCGTGGAGATCAACCTCTGGGTGTTCCGGCAACATCGGGTACTCGTGTGGCAACATCTCGGATTGTATTTCACCAGCGACATCAAGTTCTTGCTCGATGGCCATTCGAGCGACTTGCTCATCGGCCACCCGCTGAACCATGTCGCGAAGACGATCAGTCATGGTGTTGAAGTCGTTGACCAGAGCGCCGAGTTCATCGCGGCGGCGCATGGGTGCAACCTTCGCCTCAAGATCACCGGCTGACACCTGGGCAACGCCGGCCGCCAAGGTCCGCACATGGCCCGTAATCTGCAGACCCATACCAAGAACAAGACCGGCAATGACTACACCTGCGAGTACAAGAAGACCGACGTTGATTATCAACTGACGGTACACGGGCCCGAGCACTTCATCCTCTGCCATTGCTGCTGCAAACATCCAGTCGGGTGTCGGAATCGGCTCGAACGCCACGATGTGAGGTTCATCATTGGGCCAGTTCGAATACTGCTCCAGCGTTCCTGGCGCGGCATCGGCCAAGAGAGCTGGGCCGCCGCCGGTCGTGGACGGCTGCATAATCAGTGCCTCATCAGGATGAGAGATGAACTTATCATTGGGACCAACTAGATAGGCTGCGGTCTTCGTGAACTCACCAACAGAGAGCAACTGCTGAAGCGGCGCGAGCGGTATGTCTATTGATATGACCGCGATAAGTTTTTCGCCGCGAATGATGGGAACGGAATACGACACCAAGATGCCGCCATACACAGGACCGTCATATGGCTTCGTCCACCCCGCTGTGCCATCTGATGCGATCGTGTACCAGGTTCGCTTTGCGTAGTCATAGGACTCGCTTAAGTCCTGGCGGTGCATTATGCCGTCCTTCTGCCATACGTAAGGAGCGGCCGGATCTTTGACGCCGGAACCTGGCGCAAAGGCAATTGATGCGCCTTCGACAAGCGGCACTCGCCGGACCAGCTGCTCAAGCAACGGCCAGACCCGATCCCCTACCAACTCGGGGGCGGCCTCGAGCGCTGCAGCGCCTGTGTGTGTCACCTGCACAGCCTTTGCGAGTTGTCCCTCAATGTCGCGAGCAGTCGCTTGTGTCAGCAAGAGCGCGTGCTCCTTCGCGCGATCGATGGCAATACCTCGCATCGACTGATACTGCCATAGCACCAGAATTGTGAATATAGCCACGAGTGGCAAGATGACAAGAACAAGGAGCTTAGTTCGCAGTGACATAGATTCTGTTCAGCCTTCTATAGGCCCATGGCGGCATCGTCGGCCATTACATGAGCGTTGTCCCGGCGAACCTTGGTCGCCGGAATACTGTTATGAGCAGCGAGTAATTGACTCAGCATGTCCGACTTCTCAGCGCCCTGAATGTGCCAGAAGACATGCGAAAACTGCGACAACCCGCGGTATGTCAATGACATGCGTCGCCGACCGCCGTGCAGCCGAGCTGTCAACGCC
>CAVOCO010000130.1:0-4700 GCA_963694215.1 Phycisphaerae bacterium | reverse complement strand
ACTTTTGAACCCAAGCATGAGCACCTGCTCAGCCTCTTTGATCGCTGCTGAAGAACCATCTCGCCGCAGGAGCGTGGCGTACCTGTGGATATTCTCTGGAATACTAGGGGCTTCCTTGAACTGAGCCTTGGCGCGGGCAAGCACGCGATCAGCACCGCCGCCTGCTCCAGCGATAGATTCGTCTTCCTCTCGTTCACGTTGTTCATCCATGCCCTTGACGAACTCGCGGTACCCGCCCTCTTTTCCAGCGGCAGCCTCGTAGCCACCCTCACTCATCGCCCGCTGGGCTGAAAGGTCCTTGATCTCATGTTCAAGCTTGCCATCAGTGGGATCAAGTTGGATGGCAAGTTGGCCAGCTGTTAACGCCTGATCCCACGACTCAATTGTGCGGCAGAAATCTTTAATAGTCACATACTGTTGTTTTGTTGGTTTCTTGCTTCGGCTGGCGAGGCCAAGCACGTGGGGCGCGAAGAAGCGGGCGGTGTCATATTGATCCGCTGAGACCATTGCGCCGAGTGCTTTGATGGCAAGAGCGACATTGACCAGGTCTGTCATCCAGAGAAGCAAAGCCAACGCCATCTTGTCGATGGGTTCTGATCCGGAGACAGGCTTGGCATTTTTGGCCGAGATGCGTTTGTGCTCATTTTTCGTATGCGTTTTTGCAATTTCAAGCATTTCAGTAAGCACGGATACGTTGGCGGGGTCAAACTTGATCCCGCTTGCAAAGTAGACGAGCGCAGTCTCGGTGTTGGACGCATCAGACATAGTGCGAGCATGAACGAACCACTTCGTGGCGCGTTGTGGCTGGGCCTCGAAGACCGCTTCGGTATCGTCCGGCGTCTCGCCTGGCTCATCCGCCTTTTTTCGTCCAAACAGTGCCACGGTAAATCAGATCTCCAGCGTCTGTGAAAATGGACCCAAAATGGGACCAACTTACGTACGGTACGTCATCGCGTGGGCGGTGGTCAATGGACGTCCGGTTGTTCTATCATAGTGCTATGGTTATTGACCCGAGTTCGTTGTCGATTGTCCTCTTTCCTGATCCCATCTTGAAGACGATGGCAGTGGCTATCCCAGCGGTGACCGATGAGGTTCGTGCGGTGGCGAGCCGGATGCTTGAACTTATGGATGAAGCCGAGGGCATTGGGCTCGCTGCGCCGCAGGTGGGGCTCAACTGGCGCCTCTATGTGACGCGGTATCCTGAGGACCATGGCGTCCCCGGGGGACTCGTCTTTGTAAACCCGGTCATTGAAGTGATTGATCCAACGCCAGTGGAAGATTCTGAAGGCTGCTTGAGCCTGCCTGGTATTGATGTTCTTGTCCGCAGGCCAGCTGGCATTCGTGTGGCCGCGATGGATCTCAACGGTGATCAGTTTGTGATGGAGTGGGACGATCACTTTGCTCGAGTTTGCCAACATGAAACTGACCATCTTGACGGCGTCTTGATTATCGATCGCATGTCGACAATGGAACGGCTTCGAAATCGAAAGGCGATTCGCGCCCTTGAGCGGGCGTAATCAGGAATGCGAATTGTCTTCTTTGGATCGGGTTCTTTTGGATTACCGACACTCGCGACCCTCGCGACCGAGCATGATGTGCTCGCCGTGATATCACAGCCTGACCGCCCTGCGGGGCGTCGCCGGGTGCTCACGCCAACGCCAATTGCTGCGCACGCGCTTGATCATAATCTGAAGATTCTTCGTCCTGAAAATGTCAATAGTGCATCGTCAATTGAATCTGCGCACGCGATGGAGGCGGATGCCTGGGTCATCATTGCTTACGGCCAGAAACTCTCGCCCGCATTGCTCGGTGACCGCTTTGCAATCAACCTCCACGCATCACTCCTGCCGAGGTGGCGCGGCGCTGCTCCGATTCATCATGCCGTGCTTGCTGGAGATTGCGAGACAGGCGTCAGTGTTATCACACTTGCAGAGCGGATGGATGCCGGCGACGTGCTCGGCGCCGTCCCACTACGCATTGATCCGATGGACACCACTGGAGATCTACATGAACGCCTTGCCGCGCTTGGTCCGGCTGTCGTTCAGAATGTCTTGAAGCAGTATCAGGCAAACACGCTGTCTACTTCGCCGCAAGATGAGCAAGCAGTCACGCTTGCACCGAAGATTTCACGCTCAATGGCCCGCCTTGACTTGTCAGTCGATGCGATGTCAGCGAGAAATATGATCAATGGATGCTCGCCGTGGCCTGGTGTCACCGTTTGGATTGAAGGGCACCGGCTTCGCTTGCTGCAAGGTGGTGAGTCTTTAGATGCAGCTGTGCCCGGTCGAGTTACTGAATCTGGCGTGCTGGGCTGCCAGTCTGGCGCGGTGCAACTTATGTCTGTGCAGCCCGAGGGGGGCAAGCCAATGTCATTTGAGACGTGGGCGAGAGGCCGGCGGTTCAATTGGCCTGCCATATGCCTCTCGGACGCGCCATGAAGTTCCCACGCACATTGTGGGATCTCTTGCGTGGATCACCGCGGAAGCCAGCCCAAGTGGCTTCTTCGCCACGGACGCGCAAGAATACGCCGCAACAAGATCGATATGACCAGCTTGTCGACGAGATGAAACGTACGTGGTCAATCCGCGTGCACAAGTGGCGGAACAGTACAAGCGGCTGCGCCTGGGAACTTCGTGATCGGCAAGGCCACATTACCCGCATGATTGAGTCGCCCTACCCGCGCGGTCCCATGTCATGCGTGGTCTTCATGCACGAGGTCGGCCACCACGCCATGGGCTTCAACTGCGGCCAGCCCCGCTGCATGGAAGAGTATCTCGCGTGGGACTGGGCGATTCGAGAGATGACGGCTCGCGGTTTCAACGTGACTGATCGTGTTCGCACACGCCGTGATGCGGCCATGCGTTATGCGCTGCACAAGGCAGTGCGGCGCGGTATCAAACGCATTCCTGCCGAGTTGGTGCAGTGGCTCCCCGATGGTATCGAGGTTGCGACTCTCTCATGAATATCGATCAACTTGATTATGTCCTGCCGCCGAATCTCATCGCCACACATCCCGCGACTCCGCGAGATGCCGCGCGGCTGCTTGTGGTTCATTGCTCGTCCGGACAGATCGAGCATTCCAAGGTGCGTGATCTTCCCAACTGGCTCGATCCTGCAGATTTGCTCGTGCGAAATGACTCGTCGGTGTTGGCCGCGCGACTGATGGGTCAACGAGCTGTGGACGGATCGCGAGGCGGCGGTCGTGTCGAGGGGCTCTTCCTCTGCGCCCATGAAGATGGTGACTGGACGGTCTTGCTAACCGCAGGGGGCAAACTTGCCGAGGGTCAATTGATCGTGCTGCATGGTCCTGAAGGTGAACAGACCACGATTCGACTCAAGTCAAAGGAGGGTCGCTACTGGCGGGTTTCCTTCGAATCAACAGACTCAACGCAGGACGTGCTGTCGCAGATTGGGCGAACGCCGCTGCCGCCCTACATTCTGAAGGCTCGAAGGTCTCGAGGTGAAGTCGTTGAGGAGCGTGAGGACAGAGAGTGGTACCGCACAATATTTGCGCGGGCTGACCGATCAGGCTCCGTCGCCGCGCCAACGGCCGGCTTGCACTTCACTCCAGAGATCGACGCTCGCATCACTGAACTCGGTGTACGGCAGGCATTCGTCACCCTACACGTAGGGGAGGGCACCTTCCGCCCCGTCACCAGCGCACGGCTCGAAGACCACAAAATGCACTTTGAGTCATGGTGTGTTGATGCCGATGAGATCGACGCACTCCGTTGCGGGCCAAAGCACGGGGGGCGGATGATCGCTGTGGGGACCACTACAACCCGGGTGCTCGAATCATTGCCGAAACAATTGCCTGATGGACCGCTCAGCGGCGACACTGATCTGCTCATTTCGCCAGGCCACGCCTTTCGACGGGTTGATGGGCTGCTGACCAACTTCCATCTTCCTCGGTCCACCTTGCTTGCCCTCGTGGCGGCCTTCACTGGCCTCGACCTCCTGCACGAGATCTACAGCACAGCCATCGAAGAGCGATACCGGTTCTATAGTTATGGTGATGCCATGTTGGTAGTGCCGTGACTGAACAACCGCTCGGAGCAGTGCTCGATGGATTGGCAATCGTGCCACGCAACGGGGCCGCCGGGTGTGTCGCCCGGCGCGTCGTAGAGGACAGTCGCCTCGTGAAGCCAGGCGATGTCTTTCTTGCTCGCTGCGGGCAAGCAGTTGATGGGCACGCATTCATTGCTGCTGCGGAAGCTGCTGGAGCTGCGGCCATCTTGAGCGATGAACGGGGCTGCTCGCTTGCTGCAGGCCCGTCACTCCAAAGCGAGCATCCAGCCCACGACGGCGCAATCTTGGCCCACCGGCTCGCGGGCGACCCTTCCCGGTTTATGTCTGTTATCGGCGTGACCGGAACCAATGGCAAGACGACAGTCAGTTCAGTGCTCGCCCATGTCTTGGCGCCTCACGGGGGTTGTGGTTTGCTTGGCGGCGTGCGCCGCGACGACGGGGCTACGCAGCAGGCCACCTGCTTGACCACGCCAATGGCATCTGAGGTTGTCTTGTGGCTTTCGGCATCACGGGCCAATGGTTGTTCGCGGGCAGTGATGGAAGTCAGCAGCCATGCCCTTGCGCAGCAGCGGGTCGCGGGAGTGCACTTCTCGGCAGCGATCTTTACCAATCTCAGCGGTGACCATATTGACTACCACGGTTCCATGGAAGAATACGCTCGCTGCAAGCGC
>CAVOCO010000129.1:0-4729 GCA_963694215.1 Phycisphaerae bacterium | reverse complement strand
GGCTACAGTCAGTCCGCCAAGAGCCATTACATTGAGTCCCATGCCCATGGCATCCATAGTCAGCAGGCCAACTGCAAGCGAAACCGGCAACGCCGTTAGCGTGATGATCGTCGTGCGAATGTTCATCAGGAACAAGATGAGCACTCCGGCCACAATCAGCACTGCCTCGAACAATACCGTCGTTACATTTCCAACCGCGCGATCAATGAAATGTGACTGCCGAAACACATCGTGGTTGAGCACCATGCCTGCTGGAAGTGTTGGCTCGAGCTGCGCAAACAAAGCATCGACGTGGTCGGTCAGGGCAAGGGTATTGGTGCCTGGTGACTTCTGAATGGAAATGACCACGGCAGGTTGGCCCTGCTGCGAAGCATCGCCGCGTTTGAGGGCGGCCCCAAGACGAACGTCGGCCACCTGGCCAATGGTTACAGGGACACCGTCCTTGTACTTAATAATGGTGTCGGCGATGTCAGCTGCTTTGGTCACACGGCTTTGCTGGCGAATCGGAATTTCAAAATTGCCGACATTTGGCAAATACCCAGCGCTCGCTGTGCTGTGCGCTCCGCCAGCGGCTTTGACGACATCTGAAATGGTGAGGTCATAGAGGCGTAGTCGCTGCTGATCGACATTTACTTGATACTCAGGCAACTCGCCGCCAATAGCAACGACCTGCGCAATGCCGGGGATGGCAAGAATCTTGTTGCGAAGATCAAACTCGGCGAATGACCGAAGTTCGAGCGGTGTAGCTTTACCTGTTGGAGAGGAGAGCGAGATGAGCATGATCTCACCTGCAATTGAGGTGATGGGCGTAATGAATGGCTCAACCTCTGGTGGGAGACTTGCTCTGACGTTGTCCATTCGCTCTGAGACAAGTTGACGAGCGTCATACAAGTCCGCGCCCCAATCAAGATCGACCCAGACAATTGAGAGTCCAATGGCGCTCGCGCTGCGGACGCGCCGCACACCGGTCATGCCATTGACGGCAGTTTCGATTGGAAAGGTGACGTACTGCTCAACTTCATCAGCTGCAAGTCCGCCTGCCTCGGCCATGATCACAACGGTGGGGGCGTTGAGTTCTGGAAAGACGTCAACGCTCATCTGAGGCAGCCGCCATGCGGCGTACCCTGAGACTAGCACCGCTGCAATTACGACAAGTGATGCGTGTCGAAGCGAAAATGCGATGAGAGACTTCAACATGGTTCAGTGCTCCCCGTCGTGGAATGTGCCATCCGAGTGAAAGTGCCCACCCTTTTGAATGCTTCCACTTGTTGCGAGCATGAGTTGAAATCCGCCGTCGAGAATGACTTCGTCACCGTCTCGTAAACCGCTGAGAACCGCTACCCATCTCCCATCATCAACGCCGAGATCGGCCTCCATTCGAATCGCTTCATTCGGGTTGTTTGGATTGCGCCGAAAGAGGACCGGTGTCAATCCATCACGCTGCACAGCGGCGAGCGGGATGGCTAGGTCAGGCGATCCGGTTGTGTCGATGACAATCTCTAGTTGAGCCGTGACACCTGGCATCGCCCAGTCGGTGAGGTGCTTGGGTGTGACATAAAGGTCAATGGTCCGTTTGTTTGAGTCGCCGGTGAGGCCAAGTGAAAGCGTGCCCTGCATGACCTGCTGCATTGGAATAGCTGTGCCGCTTGCAGTTGGCGTGGGCGGCACAATAGTCACAGCAAGCCCATCTCGAAGAACACCTAGATCGCTTTGCAGCCCAGATGCGTGAAAGCGCAGTTTGTCGGGCTGCACCACTGTGACCACATTGACGCGTTCGTCGGCCCAGGCTCCGTTGGTGAGGCCAATCGATTCGACAATTCCAGGCTTACGGGCGTTGATTTGAATTGATGTGATACTGCGCCAGAGCGGAGCAGCGTTCTTGGCCGTCGAAGATGGCGCGAGCAAGGTCGATCGGTCGATGCCGAGCAATGAAGCCGCCGCATCGATAACGAGGGCTAGTTTTGTTTTTTCTGCAGCGATTGCAGAGATGGTCTGCGCGTGATCGGCATCGATTTCTGCCGTTTGTTCCTGTACCCGCGCAAGATCAGTTTGGCCAGTAGCCAGCGCCGATCTCGCCGCGGTAAAATCGCTCATTCGACCGCCGCCTGCTTCGCGCAGGGCATCAAATTTTTTGACGCGAGCACTCCATATAGAGATGCTCTCGCCAATGCTCTTCTCATGACGCTCATGCGCTCGAAGCAGGGGATTATGGGTGTCGAGTTTTGTTTGAAGCTGCGCAACTGCTGATTCAGACTCAGCAATGGACTGTTGAATTTTACGCCACTGAGGTGAATCAAGTGTATAGAGGGGAGTGCCCACTTCGACGTGTTCGAATTGGTCCACAAGGACCTCTACTCGGCCTGGAAGGATAGTTCGGTACTGCCGGCTTGCCGTCGGGAGATACTCAAATCGACCGGGCGCGCGGAGCGTTTCTTCAATCTGCCGTCGCTCAGTTGGTGCAAACGTAATTCCCAAATTACCTCGGACAGCTGGCGGGATAGCGATGTGGTTGGATGGCAAGGCCGCCGATGCTTCGGTGTCTATCAGTGTGCCTGTAGCCGGTGTGTCGTCATTGCATGCAGTCAGGACCAAAGACGTGATAAGGACGGATGCAAGCATTGCAGTGGTGCGTGTCATGGTGTTCATTGGCTACCTCCAGCGACCAGGTCGCCGGCGTGATTTTCAATTGGTGTGGGGTTTGGAGCGTTATCTGGGCCGAGGATGCGTCGAAGAGTCGTGGCGGCCTCAATTTCGTCAACACGCAATGCGATGAGCTTCTGTTTGATTTTGAGCGTTCGTGTGACGGTTTGAAGGAGTACGAAGACATCAAGTTCGCCGAGTTCAGCAATGCGGTCAATATCTCTGCTCTGTTCATCGAGCATTGGCACAATCAGTTGCTCATATTGATCACGCTGTGCTTGATTGGTGTGCAGAGCCGCTTGCGCGGCGATGAGCGAGCGGTTAAGCCTGGAAAATGTTGTTTCAGCTTTAGCACGGACGACTTCGCGATTGGCGCGAGCCTCTGCGATGGCGGCCCGATTGGCGTTGAGTATCGGAATAGGGATCGAGAGACCGAACATGACGCGGTGGTCATTGAATTCAGTGCCGTAGCCGGATCCGATCACGATATCTGGGAACTGCTTTCTGATTTCCAGACGCAGCGTCTCTTCGGCTGTTTGGTACGCCGCGAAGTGCACAGCGAGTTCTGTATTTGATGCGATGAGTCGTGCTGTCGTGTCGGTCACCGCAGGGATGGAAACATCAGGAAATGCTGGAACCAACTGCGCTGCAGCATGAGGCGTTACGCCGAGGATCTCTATGAGATTAGTTTCGGCATTGATCAATTCCAAGTCGATTTCAGTCGAGCGTAGTTGAATATCGGCAAGTTCGATACGAAGCAGTCGACGTTCAATCCGATTGAGTTCGCCCGCAACTTCTAGGTGTGTTGCAATGACATTGATGCGTTCGAGTTCATGCGTCATGGATAAGAAGAGCGTGGCCTGTTCTGCAATGGCTGTCCAACGAGTCCATGCAGTTCGCAGGGCCGCTCGCGTACGCCATTCGGCGTCGACCAATGTGCGGAGCTGCGTCTCATAGGCGGCGCTGGCGCGAACTTTCTCAATTTCAAGTCGGCCGGATATCGGGATGGTCAAGCTGCCCATGAGGCCGAATTCAAATGGCGAAGAAGGCGATACGATTTCTGCTCCATCGAATCCGAAGACCGGATCTTCCCATAGACCAGCGGTGTCGCGGTTGGCCATGGCGACACCTGCTTCAAGGCGTGCAATGCGCAGGTCTGGATTGTAGAACAGAGCGATTACTTCACCTTCGGCATAAGAAATGCCATCCGAGAGGTCGAACGCTGTTGGCACATCATCGTCATCTGCTGCAAGACGCCTGGAGAAGGCCTCGATGGGTTCGATTTCGATTACGCGAAGGCCCAGCGCGTGCTCGTACTGCGTGATATTGAGCGGCGCAGGTTCATAGGACTGGCAGCTCGCAAGGAGCACAAGCGGAACGACTGGTATGAGTGTTCGCCGCAGCCATTGTGGCGGCAGCATTGAAACTGGCATGTCTGGTGTCTCCGAATTCAGGTCCACAACAATGCGACCATGCGCAGCGATAGCCATGCGTAGTCAGTCGAAGCGTTGTTGAGGGTTTAGACCTGAAGCCGGGTGCTGCGAATTGTTGCAAGTCGCAGTGGATCGCCAGGGTCATCGCGGGCTGTTCGCGGCGGGGTGGTCGGTTTGCGCTGTAACGCAAACACCATCATGGGTACTGGGGCAGGTGCGGGAGCAGGATCAAGGTCATGCTCGTTCGTGAGGCGAGTCGTGAGCAGCACGATCAATCCGAGTTCAAAGTCGGTGCATTCGCAGCCTTCGATGTGTTCATCCTGCGAAGCTGGGGTGGGCCACTCACTGTGATGGGTGCATTCAAGGGCGCACTGCTCCACTACTTCGGCTGCAGCGTGCTTGTGTCCGCCCCCAAAACAGATTACGACGCTGCCCTGCAAACTACCGAACA
The DNA here is from genome assembly GCA_963694215.1 of Phycisphaerae bacterium. Taxonomy (GTDB): domain Bacteria; phylum Planctomycetota; class Phycisphaerae; order Phycisphaerales; family SM1A02; genus UBA12567. Next base: position 205 of record CAVOCO010000129.1, on the reverse strand, counting down.
CACCCTGAAGCATGACGGAAGCGAGAACCAAGAAGGTTGTGAGGCGGGAGCACATCGTTCTGAGAGTATCAGTCCATCATGGGGCCGTGTCCAGTCATAGTCAGAAGATCGGGCGAGGATCCGAGAATCGGGCGTGTTTCGAGCTCTCAAGCATTGGCAAGTAGTATGAGCAGCAAGGAGACGATGTCCATGGGCGATGTAACGC
>CAVOCO010000128.1:0-4739 GCA_963694215.1 Phycisphaerae bacterium | reverse complement strand
CCTGAGCCAAGCAGCCACGCTTCAGGGCACCATTCAATTGCGCGAGGCGTAAAGCCATGCGATTCGAGATATTCGCTGCCAAGATGGGCACACTCAGGCTTCCCGGTCCACCGAACTGTCAGGGCCGGATGGATGAGCGATTCCTCCCATAACGCCAGATCTGATGGGCTCAGAATCTGACGTGTTCGCTCGACAAATGCGTCTGGGAGCATGGAAAGATCAAGGTTCATCATGACGAGGACAGGGGATGAATTGACACCACAATGCGGCCAGGCTCAGCCTCAACCGCATCAAACTTTACACGTTGTCCTTCACGCAAGTCCATTGTCGTCGTAGACAGCATTTCACTGCTAAGGAAGACATCACGATCGCTGTCGTCGGGGGTGATAAAGCCAAACCCTCTCAATTCAAACAAGCGCGTGACGGTGCCAGTCTGCATGGACGCGAAGTCCTCCAACTCCCCTCAGAATCGAATGCCCTGTGCAGGGCTCGAACCTGCGACCCGCTGATTAAGAGTCAGCTGCTCTGCCAACTGAGCTAACAGGGCGACAATGGGAGTGTACTCGCCTGCGGCCAGTTGTGACTCACGATCACGACCGCGAAAGAATCGAACCCGCGGGTGGCTCGATACCTCGAACAGCAGCCACGGCGTCTGCAATGATGTGAACTGCTTGATCAAGCGTCTCGCCTGTTGTCTCACGGCACCAGCTAAATCGAACAGATCCATAGGACTCTTCGGGTATCTGGCAGGGCTGCCTTCCCATGGCCTCCAGCACCGACGAATGCTTGAGTGCGCCGGATGAACATGCGGAACCAGCAGAAGCATCAAGCCCCCGCTCAGAGAGCACCAGCAGCAAGAGTTCAGCTTTAAGTTCTGGAAAGCCAATACTTGAGGTTGACCACATGCGTGGGCTTGCCTGGCCATTGACACAGGCACCGGGCACCGCTGCCCCTACGGCATTCTCAAAGCGATCACGAAGTGGCCACATGTCCTCATGCCCACTCTGGGCAAGCCACTGAGCAGCTTGCTCTGCTGCAACGCCAAGACCAACGATACCGGGCACATGCTCTGTACCGCCACGCCGGCCCTGCTCTTGCCCGCCGCCAACTACGCTCCCCTTTACAGGTGTCCCCCGCTTCGCCCACAGCACGCCGGTCCCCTTTGGGCCATGAAACTTATGCCCTGCGCAGCTCAGCATTGAGCACGGCAGCGACGTCACATCGGTTGGCATCTTGCCAATCCACTGTGTGGCATCAGAATGAAACGGCACGCCAAACTCATCACAAATCTGGGCAATTTCCTCAATCGGTTCAATGACTCCGGTTTCGTTGTTGGCCCACATAATGCTCACCAGAGCCACATCATCGGCCCGGTCTGCGAGTACCGCACGAAGGGCCTCTGGATCAACCTGCCCAGTTGAGTTGTGCCCAACTTGTATGGTCTCGACACCGTCAGCTGAGAGCAATTCAAGTAATTCACGCACGGCCGAATGCTCAACCTCGCTCGTCACCACCACATTCTTTGACGGGCTTGCATGCAGAAATGAGCGTATGGCCATATTGACCGACTCGCTGCCGCCCGATGTGAAGACGACTTCGTCAGGTTCTCCGTGAATCAGCGCAGCCACTTGCCCGCGAGCCTCCTCCATACGACGCTTTGCCATCTGCCCAGCCATGTGAATGCTTGACGGGTTCGCCCAGCACTGCTCCATGCAATCCACCATGGCAGCGATTACTTCCGGGGACTGTTGGGTCGTGGCATTGTGATCGAGGTAGATCCGATCATTCAATCCGCTCATCATCACGCTCCTCTTGCAAGACGGCCACTAGTGTAGGAAAAATTGAACAGGCCCCGGAGCTTTCCGGGGCCTGCAGAAGATGCGGCTGAGAGGACTTGAACCTCCACGGGATTTTACTCCCACTAGAATCTGAATCTAGCGCGTCTGCCAATTCCGCCACAGCCGCGACGGGCTGCGAAGTATACAGCGACGCACCATGGCAGCGACCACACGTACAGCGGCCCTAACATGCACAGCGGGCGCGACCGAATCGAACGCACCCCGCTGGCACAGACCCTTCAAGGGTGCTGATCTCAATCGTGGCATCGCAACTGATTTACGAAGCAGGCATTTTCTCTGGAGCGTCAGCTGGAGTTTCAACTGAAGCTTCAACTGAATCCTCTACCTCAGATGCAGCAGGCTCTTCGGACACCGCGTTCGGATCTTCAAGAACGCCTCGCGAGATCATGACCTTTGTGCGAAGTTCGTCAAAGACTTCCTGATGCTCACCGATGTACACCTTGGAATTCTCGCGGCCATGGCCCAATCGGATTTCTCCATAGCTGAACCAAGCACCCGCCTTCTTCACGTGGCCATCAGCCACGGCGAGGTCGAGCAAGTCACCAGTCTTACTGATGCCCTCATTAAACATAATGTCGAACTCAGCATCACGGAACGGTGGGGCAATCTTGTTCTTGACCACGCGGGTACGAACTCGGTTGCCCACATTCTCATCGCCATCTTTGATTGCACCAATTCGGCGAATATCAATGCGAACAGAAGAATAGAACTTCAACGCGCGGCCGCCAGGTGTCGTCTCTGGGCTTCCAAACATGACGCCGATCTTTTCTCGCAACTGGTTGATAAAGATCACCACACAACTGCTCTTTGCAATGGCGCCAGTGAGCTTTCGAAGGGCCTGACTCATTAAACGTGCCTGCAAACCAACGTGGCTATCGCCCATGTCACCCTCAATCTCAGCCCGCGGAATCAGTGCTGCAACTGAGTCAATGATGATGACATCAACCGCATTAGAGCGGACGAGCATTTCGCAAATCTCAAGTGCCTGCTCACCGGTATCGGGCTGTGACACAAGCAATGAGTCCAAGTTGACTCCCAGTCGCTTGGCCCACGTTGGGTCGAGGGCGTGCTCAGCATCAATCATGGCCGCAGTGCCACCAAGGCTTTGTGCGTTCCCGGCAATTGTCAGCGCCAACGTCGTCTTGCCTGAAGACTCCGGGCCAAAGATCTCAACAACTCGACCACGCGGCACACCCCGCCCACCAAGTGCGAGGTCAAGGCTCAGCGTTCCGGTTGGGATTCCTGGGATTGGACGACGCCTATCGTTGTCGAGCCGCATGATTGACCCAGTCCCGAAGGCGGTATCAATCTGCGTGATCGCCCGTTCGATTGCTTCATTCTTGTTTTTGGCTTCAGTAACCGGCGATGATTTGCGTGCCATAGTGCCTTCCTTTTTGTCCTTGGATCGCCCGCGAACGGTACCACGCTGAAAGCCTTTGCTCTTCAATCCTGCCTTCTTTCCTCTGCCATTTTGACTTGTTGTCACCATCGTAGAATCCTTTCATCGCGTGGTTCGAGGATGAGGCCGCATTGAGGCCTCGTCCTGCTTTGTGTTCGTGTTCTGTTCGGGTGTCGATCTTGACAAGTCCCATCGACCTTCGCAAGCGATGTTCGGTATATTTTCGGTCATTTTGTCGGTATTTGTTCGGGTTGCGTCCACGCTGCCGCCCCTGAATGCCCCATAACGGAGCAAGACCCCTGTCTGTGTAGCCAGGTCTGGCAGGTCAAGCCGCTGGTGGTGCTTCCCAGTATGGAGTCGGTGGTGTCCATTCGCTCAGATCGAGTCCGGCAAAGTACGCAATAGTCTTGTCAAGACCATCTCGAAGTTCCACCTGAGGCGACCAGCCAAGACATTTCGATGCCAAGGTGATATCCGGGCAACGTTGCGTTGGATCGTCTGGCGGCAACGGCTTGCGAATCAAGTTCGAGTCTGAACCTGTCAGATCAATCACATGTTCAGCGAGGTCGAGAATGGTCCGCTCGTGCGGATTGCCAATGTTGATTGGCCCGGTGACGTCATCAACATTCATCAGCCGAATCAATCCATCGATCAGGTCAGACACATAACAAAACGATCGGGTCTGCAAACCCTCACCGAAAATTGTGATGTCTTCACCCGCTAATGCCTGCCGGATAAAATTACTCACGACACGCCCATCGAATGGATGCATGTTCGGTCCGTAGGTATTGAAAATTCGAGCAACGCGAATATCCACCTTGTTTTCTCGGTGGTAATCAAAGAACAGCGTCTCGGCCGCTCGCTTGCCTTCGTCGTAGCAAGCGCGTCGACCGATCGGGTTCACATTGCCACGGTACGACTCTGGCTGAGGCGACACTGTTGGATCGCCATACACCTCACTGGTCGATGCCTGCAAAATGCGAGCGCCAGTGGCCTTAGCCATACCAAGCATATTGATCGCACCGGTGACCGATGTCTTGGTTGTTCGCACGGGGTTGAACTGATAATGACCAGGCGCTGCCGGACATGCCATATTGTAAATCTGGTCAACCTCGGTGACGAAGACTGGATCAATGATGTCATGGGTAATTAGTTCGTACGCCGGATTTTCAAGAAACGGATCGATTGTCCGCTTGCAGCTCGTAAAGAAGTTGTCGATACAGACAACAGAATTGCCCTCGTCGAGCAGCCGCTTGGTGAGGTGAGAGCCGAGAAATCCGCCGCCGCCAGTGATCACAATACGCTTTGACATAATGAGCCTAATTCTCTCTCTCTTGGCTGTAAACCTTCGTTGTAGCCTATCAGATACCGATCGTTGCAGCACTTGCTCAATCTGCTCCAAGGCTGCATCATCTCACACATGACCGCATCTTCACCCAAGTCCCGAGTCGTCGTCGGATCCATGTCAGGCACAAGCCTCG
>CAVOCO010000127.1:0-4741 GCA_963694215.1 Phycisphaerae bacterium | reverse complement strand
GCTGTCACAGCGCCAAGGCACATATTGGGGCTGACACTGATGCCGATCGCTTGCTGAATCTTCTCAGCTGAGAGCCCAAGCATCCGTCCGGCAACAATGGGCGAGGCCACGCAGGTGATGGTCGCATGGTGCCAGCCATATTCACGTACGCCAGGGTTGCCAAACTCGGCGAGTCGCATCTCAATCTCGTGCCCAATGCACACGCCAAGGATGAGATCTTTACCTGAGAGACCATTCATCTCGCAGATGGACAACGCAGCTGGAATAATGTCTGAAGGATGTGACGGATCGGCTTTCCAGTAAATGTCGTTGTAATCCATCGCGCGAATCGACAACGCATTGAGCATGGCAGCCATGACCGGATCAGTCTTGAACCCGGATCCAAACACAGTGCACGACTCGGTGCCGCCCATTGCCCGGGCATGTTCGAGGAATATCTTGACATCATGCTGCTGAGATCCCCCAAGGGCACACCCAAACGAGTCATACAAGTACAACTTTGCCGAGTGAATTGCCTCTTCGGAGAGCGACTCATAGGTGAGTTCGCTCGCCCACTTGGCAAGCTTCCAAGAGATAAAATCAGTATTGTTCTTTGACGTATCGTGGCCACTCATGGCATGCAGTCCTTCTTGATCAGGCGTTGACGGTTTCGGAAACTTTGCGAGCGACTTCTTCGGCAACAGCCATGGTGGAGTTACCCTTGCCGCGGCCCTTGACGTCATAGGTTGCAATCGTGCCTTCGGCGATGACAGATGCAAGCGCGTTCTCGAGTCGAGTTGCTGCTTGCTTTTCGCCAAGCCACTCAAGCATTAGTTTTGCAGTAAACATCATGGCCATCGGATTGACGACATCTTTGCCGACGTACTTGGGCGCAGAACCGTGCGTAGGCTCAAATACCGCGTAGTCGTCGCCAATGTTGGCCGATGAGGCGAATCCAAGTCCGCCAATCAGTCCGGCTGCGAGATCGCTGATGATGTCGCCGAACATGTTCTCGGCGACCAAGACGTCATAGTCTTGCGGGTTTTTGATCAGCCACATACAGATGGCGTCAATATTAGCTTCCCATGCTTCAATGCCAGGAAAATCCTTCGCCACCTCACGGAACATACGTGTCATGAGGCCGCCGGTCTCACGAAGCACGTTTGGCTTCTCGACGAGCGTGACCGACTTACGATTGTTGGCAGCTGCATACGAGAAGGCTTGACGGCAAATGCTCTCGCAGCCTTGCTTCGACATGATGCGTGTAGAGAGGGCGACATTCTCGAGGCCCTTCTCTTTCCATTTGACCATCTTGGGGTTGTCGCACAAGGCATCGTAGATCTTTTCAGGAAGCGGAAACCACTCAACTCCACCGTACATACCTTCGGTGTTCTCTCGAAAAACAGTCAAGTCAATATCGTCTCGATAGTTCAAGGGGTTGCCTGGATACGCTTTGCACGGCCGCAAATTAGTGTGCAGGTTGAACATCTGGCGTAGCTTGACGATCGGGCTGAAGTAGATCAGTCCTGTGTCCTGTAGCTCAGGGGCGAGTTCATGGTGAGCTTCATCACGTGGCTTACTGGTGATCGCTCCAAACAGGCCGCAGTCGGTGTTTTTGAGAATGTCGATGGTACGCTCGGGAAACGGGTTGCCTTCTTTGCACCAGAACTCCCAGCCGATGTCCGCGTGAACGTACTGAGCATCAAAGTTCATCGCGTCAAGCACCAGTCGGGTGGCGTCCATGACATCCACTCCAACACCATCTCCAGGCATCCAGGCAATCTTGTATTTGGCCACAGCGTGTCTCCTCGTTTAAAACTATGGGGAAGTCGGGATTATAACGCCGCCGCTTCCATTTAGGATGACGCAGAGAGTCGTTCTGCCACCACGTTCTCAGCGCCTCCAGCGACAATTATTTCCTGTGGGACACGTCCAAGTGGCGTGAAGCCATAAGACTCGTGGCCCAGCGTGGCTGTGGCTTGCTCGAAATCGACATTCAGCTCGCCAGCCACCACGGTGCTCGCCGATTCCGCAGAGAAGCGAGAGCGAAGTGCAGAAACAAGATCTGGGCAGACAAGGCAGATGAAGCCATTGTTGATGGCATTCCGCACGTAGGTCTGACTGAACGACGCCGCGATAACGCAGGCAATGCCGCGGACCTTGAGGCATGTCGCAGCTTGCTCTCGCGACGATCCGGTGCCGAAATTGAGACCCGAGACAATAATGTCGCCGGGCTCGGCAATGTTTGTAAACGCGGGGTCGTAGTTCTCCATGGCTGCAGCGGCCATGTCCTCTGGCGAGACGTCATCCTGATAGGTCATGGCGCCACTGTAGATTCCATCAGTATTAAGGTTGTCGACAGGCAACCACAGCAGGCGGCCGGAGACGGATGCGGGGAACCCGTCAATCACGCCGGCCCCGCTTTTACGTGCGGGAGATGTGTGCAGCGTGTACTGGGTCCGAATCTCACAGGGCGTATAAGTCCTTGGCGCAGCAATATGTCCTGCAAGTGCCGAGGCCGCCACAACCGCTGGGCTTGCTAGGTACGCCTTGGCATCTCGGCTTCCCATTCGACCCTTGAAGTTTCGATTTGTTGCGCTGATGCCAACTTCTCCGGGCTCAAGTGTGCCAGCGCCAAGGCCAATGCACGTTCCGCACCCTGGCGGCAAGAAGGTCACACCCGCGTCGCCGAGCGTGCTCCAGGTGCCATCGGCCTCGGCTTCCGATTGAATTGTTGCGCTCGCAGCTGCGACATAGAACTGCACTCCGTCGGCCACCTGCCGCCCTTTGACAACGGCAGCTGCAGCGCGAAGGTCTTCAAGTCGTCCATTGACGCATGAGAGCACGTAGGCTTTTTGGACGGCAATCCGCTTCGCCTCAATCTCAGGTAATGCATGCATCACCTTGACGTGGTCTGGGCCCGAGACATGTGGAATTACGCTGCTCAAATCAAGCGAGAGATCAGCAGCGTAAGTGGCGTCGTGATCGGACATCATTGGGTGGGACTCCCAGCCTTTGACATCATCCAATGAATACCGTGGGAATCCGCGCGAGGCCATCCACAACGCGCGCTCATTGAGCCACGTGATCAGGACCTTGTCGCAAGGGAAGACACCAGCAAGCGCCCCCCACTCGGTTGTCATGTTCGCGATGCTCATGCGCTGATCCATCGTGAACTGACCGATGCCATCACCGACAAATTCAACTGCGTGGTTCAGCACCTCATCTTGGTGAAATGCGCCGCACAATGCGATGATCACATCTTTGCCAGTCACGCCAGCTTGCAGCGTGCCAGTCAAGGCAACTCGGGCCACTGGCGGAACCTGCCACCATGTTTCGCCGGTTGCCCAGATGCTCGCCGCATCGGTTCGCACAACCGGTGTCCCCAATGCGGCAATTGCTCCGTAGATATTGGAATGGCTATCGCTGCCGACAACCAAACTTCCTGGAGTGACGTATCCCCGTTCAATCATGACCTGATGGCTAATTCCAGTGCCTGGTCGGTAGAAGTCAACGCCCTGCTCTGCTGCAAAGGCTTCAATCTTTGCGTACTTGCCGAGGTTCTCGGGTGAGTGATTTTGAATATCGTGATCAATTGCAAAAACAGGCTGCGATGCGTCGTGCATTCGGGAAGCACCAATTGCCTTGAACTTACCCATAACAGCGGACGTGTTGTCGTGCGTCATGATGTGCTTGGGACGAATGCGAAGGAAATCACCAGCGAATACCGGATCGCCGCTAAGCGAGTGAGCTGTTGCTATTTTTTCTACAAGTGTTTGAGACATGGGGGGAGAAACGTCCTCGTTACAGAATTCAGGCAAGTCGAACACGCCAGAGCACGGCAAGTGGCCACAGCACATGAAGTGATACATCGATCATGACGGTCATGCCTGCAGCGGCAGCGCCTGAAGACTGACTTATGTATCCGTAGAGTCCCAAACTAAAGATCATCGTAAGTACGCCCCAGCCAACGGAAACAATGGCCCACCATTTTACAGGAAGCACTGCGATCCGCATTCTTTTTGCAAGGGCGATGCCCAGAACGATTGAAGAAAGCGAGAGGATCAGTCGTCCTATTACGAGCACAAGCGATACCCAAAGTGGAGGAATCTCGCCCTGCACACTCTTGACGATTGTGCCATCCTCAGCTGATCCAATACTTAACAAACCACCAGAAACCGTTGAGAAAATATGTCCAACAGTAATGAACCCGCTGTTCTTAGATACCACTCCGGCTTGCCGCCCGAGTTCAATCGAGGCCTCAGCGAAGACCGAGCTAAAGCCGAAATCAAAGATCCCGATCAGAATAAGCATCGTGCCAATAACCGGTGCCCAACACTGGCCTGACTTCCCTGACGTTCCAATTCGTTGTGGCATGTGTGAATCCTATGCTCAAATGCGGACAGGCACCCCGTCGGTGCCCAGGCATTCTTGCTGGTACTGCAGGAACAATAGAACGGTTCAGATCGCACGGTGTTCATGACTGGCTTTGCTGCTGAAATCAGATGGCATGTAAATCACACGATACCGACAACGCCATGTGCGAACAGATAACAAGGGGTTCACAGTCCCCGGCGCGGGGGCTGTGGCTCTGACATTCGAATTACGCCAGTTCAGGCCGAACGTCTGGGCTCATCCATGCCGACCAGAGCCGCTCAAGCATCGAGTCATCACAGCCCGCCAAGACAAAACGCAGCCGACCTTCCTGACCAACAAGCATGACTTCAAGACTTGTGCGCGGCGCGTGTCTACCCCGACGTCG
>CAVOCO010000126.1:0-4796 GCA_963694215.1 Phycisphaerae bacterium | reverse complement strand
CCGCAAGAGACGATTCAATGCTTGCAATAGCAGAATCGATTTGCGAGTGGAGCGGGCACAGGTTGCTGGAATGCTCGCTTCGGCCAAGTGGGCACTCAGTAATCCGCTCAAGCGGCTCAATGACATTGACTACATCAAGTAACGTCGTATTTGTCGGATCGCAGCCAATGACAAAGCCGCCATAGCGCCCGCGTTGGCCTTTTACCATGCCACCTCGGCGTAGTTGATTGAGCACCTTGGACGCATACTGCTGGGGAATCCGCCCACTCCGAGCCAGCGCCGCGCAGGTCGTCGGTCTATTTCCTTCATGCTCTGTGAGCAGAATCATCATTCGGAGCGCATATTCAGAAGTCGTCGAAAGCATACGAGAGGTTCCTACGCTCCAGGCGGTCTAAACTGGAGTTCCAGGTCAATCATACAGATACACAGAGATCGACTTCCGCGCCGCACTGGCTGACCCGGTCTGTGGCCGATCAATCTGCATATGAGCCCCACAGTAGGCACGCTCATGAATATAGAGATCTAGCCACGGGGCTATAGGTCACTTCCGTGCTCGGCAGTTGTCGCCGTCTTGGCCACATGTAGAACCCCGACGAGATATAGCAACGCTGCAAGTCTTCAATGAAGCCGGCCTCGCTGGGCAGCACACGAATATCTTGATCGTGCCACCGAAGACCCCTTCCACACAATCGCCGAGGAAAATAAACAGAAAATTCCAGCAATAACTACGCGATGAATGAGCAATGCAATCATGGAATTGTGCAGCAAAATAGCATCAACTCAACTCAGCCACGCCAAGCAGGATGACCACATCCACATTGGTCAACTTGACCAACACGCCTCTCGCGGCGAGGATCTGACAATGACTGACCTCGAGACACTCGCAGCGCCACACCCAACTCGCACGCTCATCGCAATGACAGGCTCGCTGTCAATGATCTTTCTTGATGCCACAGTCGTCGGCGTAGCGATTCCAACTATCCAAGCCGACCTCAGCCTGACCACTGCATCGGCGGCTTGGCTTATCAATGCTTTTCTTGTGGCGTTCGCATCAACACTTGCAATCGGCGGTCGCCTTGCCGACCGCTATGGCCGCACGACCATATTCCGCATCGCCATCGTGATGTTTGCTGCTGGCTCACTCGCGTGCGCAGTCGCACACAACGATGTCACCATTATCATCGCACGTGCTTTCCAAGGGATCGCTGCAGGACTCATGCAGCCAGCTGCCACCGCCATTGTCATTGGTGCCTTTCCCAAAGGCAAACGCGGCGTTGCCATGGCGACTTACTTCGGCGTAGCCCTTCTCTTCTTGCTGGCGGGCCCCGTGATTGGCGGCGCCATCATCGAGTTCGCGCAGTGGCGGTGGATCTTCTATCTCAACTTGCCCGTTGCAGTTGCAGCGATCTTGCTGAGCCTTCGGCTCGGTCTTCCACCACGCACTGCTACGCCGCGCGGCTTCGACCTAGTTGGCATTGTGCTGCTCATCATCGGACTGCCCGCATTTGTACTGGGACTTGAGTGGCTTGGCCACCCGCCAGAAGCAGCTCTATGGCTTCCACCCACACTTGCGGTTGCTGGACTCACCCTGACAATACTGTGCGTGCTGCATACGTATCGCGTCAAACATCCCATCCTTCAGGTGCGGCTTATTGCGGCCCGGCCCATTCTTGGACAGACCATAGTTCTGGCATTGGTATCGCTCATTATGTCGTCTCAGGCGGTGTACGGCGCGATCTACCTGCAAGAGGTGTTGGAGTTCACGCCGCTCCAAGCAGGATTTGGCAGCATGCCACTCTTGCTTCCGGTACTGCTGGTCATTCGATCTGCAGGCAAGATGTACGACCGCATCGGCTCCAAGAAACCCATGACCTATGGGATGCTCATCACGCTCCTTGGATTGCTTATTGAAATTTGTGGCGTGTGGTGGGAACACTATCCCCTGCTCGCTATTGGCATGGCGCTCGTCGGCGGCGGGTCAACTTTTGCAACGACTCCGCTCAATACAGATGTGCTCTCACAAGCACCTAATGACCAACGCGGTGAGGTTTCTGGCATCGTACAAACGATGCGACAACTCGGCAGCAGCATCGGCATCGTCATTTGCGTACTCGCGATTGGCTGGAGCGTCGCCGCCACCATGCCCGAAACACTCCCCCCCGGAGAGGCTGGACAACAGGCTGCTCGCGCACTTGAAGGCGATGTCGCGTCGCTGCAGGCACTACAAATCTCAGACCCCCCGCTCGCCGATTCGCTCAGATCAGCACGGCGACGTGGCATGGCTGCTGCCTTTGGCATTCAGGCTCTTGCGGCCGTAGCCGGGTGCATCGTGGCCTTCACTTTTGCGACGGATCGCAAGTCGGCAACACAACGCCCATAGCAGCAAGCTGCTGCTCGACCTGGGGCGCCCACCCTCGATTCGCCGCCGGACTTGCTGGGCTCGGATGCAGGATTTGCTCAACACGAATGCCAGAACCAAGTGCTTTCGATGCACGCTTGCGAGCAAAGGCGCCAACGCCAATAATCATCCGCGGCTGCACGCAGGCAACCACCTCTACGAGCGCTGCATCACACAGCCGCTCAAGGGCCGCCCGCTCAGTTACTGCAAGTTTGTCGGGTGTTCGATTGCGACCAGAATCTTCCATAAACGCAAGGGGGCACCAGTTCCACACGAAGAACCGTTGAAAGAACATCTCAGCCGTTCCAAAGCGAGACTCCACCCATTCCCACACCCGACGCCCGCTCACTTCACTGCGCGGACAGTCAAACCCCATCACTGGGCGTTTTGGGTGCTCCGGGACGGGACGATCCACGGACTCTTGTATGCCTAGAAAGTCACGCACATGAGCCACTTCACCAAACGGCACACCGGTTTGCACCATGCCCCACGGCCCTGGATTCATTCCCAGCCAAATCGCATCGACACCACGATTGGCATAGTTCAGGTATGCCAGGTGTGAACGTCTTGCATGAGCGGTCGGGTCGTACACATGCGTCACCGGAAGTTCGATGTCAAGATCAGCAAGTGCCCGAGAGAGCCGCGTCGAAATATCAGCGAGCGTATCGGCGAGCCTCACGGGCTCAGACCAGGTAGACGTACTGCTGCGCCGCCTGCAGCATCTCGCCGCAAAATTGCGCGGCGCATTGCATATTCGGCCCATAGGGTGGCGCCCGTGAAGACCACGACCGATCCAAACAACAACCACGTCCCACGCAGAATGATCAGTGGTACGAAATTGCTCTGTTCTGATAGATACATCACCAACGCAAGTGAAAACACATCGAGCATGCTCCACTCGGCAACATATCGCATGATCAGGTAGCACCGCCGTCGCCACTGGTGAGGAAGCGGAACATACAGCGACACGAGCAACATCAGCATGACCAAGATCGGCGCCACCACCAAGAATAAGAACATCACAATTGCGAACAATTGTAGTTCGTCAGTAAACAAGAATGCGATGCCATCTCTGAGAGACCAGATATTGCTCGCCAAGCCAAACTTGTCGACCTGAAACATCGGCCGAAAGAACGCAAACGTAATCACCACAATCGCGATCGAAGCCAAGATAGTCGCGACGACACCTTGCCATCCGGCATACATAATAAGTGGGCGAATCTTATCGGTTGAATAGGTCTCGCGTGGATTCGCTCTCCGGCTGAACTCATGCAAGATGAGCCCCGCTGTCATACTCAAAATGATCGCGATGAGGAAGCAGTACAGACCGTACTGCACGCCGACTCCAACGAAGGTCTCTTTGCTCAACACCAAGAGGAGAATCAAAGACACAAAGACGTCAAGAAGGCTCCACCGACCAAGATGGCCCAGCAGCGACAACAATCTCTCTCTGCCACGTCTTGGCATCGGGCGGTACAAGCAGACCGAGGCCAAAATAATCTTCAGTGGCGGGAACAGAATCGAGAAACAAACCACCAGAACGACCAGTGGATACAAGTCATAAGTCCACAACAACTGCACGACCTTGAGAATCGAGTAATCGCCCGCGAGGCTACTCATCAAGACTGATTCAATTTTGAGAAAGGGGATGCCAGGCATCAGGGCTGTAATATTCAGGATGGCAGAAATTCCGAGCAGCATCGGCACAACGATTTTTGCCCATGTTGGCAAGGATGCCGTGAATCGATCCGTGGCGATGTCATGATCATCACTTGTCTGTTGGGTCGATTTTGATCGTCGATTGAATACCACTGTCGCACCCTTCCCTAGCAGAGCCGCTCGCTGCGGCTTGATACAGAATACACCGCAGAGCCGATCTTGAACCGGCTCCAGCACCACAAACCGCAGGGACAGTATCCTCCCTACGATACGACCCACCCTGCGGAGATAAAGATCGATGTCTACCAAATCCACCACCCAACGACCACGACTCTATGCCGGCGACGGCGACCGCCTCATGGAAGCCGACCGCCGAAGCGATCGCATTGTGCTTCTGCCCGGGCACGACCCACGAGAAGCACATCTTGGCGGAGGGGATATCCGCATTCAATGGGGACAAAGCCTCTTGCGGGATGTACTGGCGGGTCGCTACCGCACTGTCGTGTGTGGCATGAATGACCAAGACAACTCACATGGTATTCTTGGCACACTCCTTGAGATGGTCACCACCAGCCAGTGGACTGTCGATTCGGCAACTTCTTATGCCCGTGTATTTCAAGAGTCCGCCTCGCTGCATGGCAGGGGCGATCGCGAGCCATATGTTCTAAAGTTCGACCTCGACAGCATGTTGGTTCTTGCCATCCTGCGACCTCGAGGACAAGAGTCCTTCACACTCGAG
>CAVOCO010000125.1:0-4824 GCA_963694215.1 Phycisphaerae bacterium | reverse complement strand
CGTTGGCGTGTAGCTGTCTTTGCATATTTGCTGCGAAATGCGACCGTGCTTCCCGATCTACTTGACCTGCCTTCACGACGAACTGTGGAAATTGGTATGCGGTCGCCGCTGTAATTCGCAGTTTCGCCGTGAACTAGAAGCGAAAGTCGGTGAGGAATATCGTTGCCGCCCTCTGACGCTGGCTCGACTTCCGACTACTAAGTATTGACTTCCCCGCAGTGCAGCTACGTCATTACTCGCTGCGCCGGACGATCGAACCCTGCGCCGTCCTAGGGCGAAATCAGTGGCCCAATGCCTTCTTCGCGGATTTGTTCAACCATGAGTTTCATCGACTCGGAAAGCCGCCCCAGTTGCTTGGCTGTTTCGTCGAGGTTGTTGTACAGGTCTGGATTGGTAAGGAATTGTCCGGCAGTTCCTTCGCCGGTTCGCAGGCGTGTCATGATCGAACTGGCCTGATGGAGGGCATCGGATAAGGCTCGCCCTGCTGTTGCGACTTGATCGGTAATGGTTGTTGAGTGCGTGTCGAGGTTGGACACGAGCGCGTCGAACGATTCGATTGCTGTGACTGCTCGATCAACGGCCGCGAGGGCCATGTGCATAATCTCACTGGCTTCTGCGCGAAGTTCAGGGTCATCGAGCCAGGATGTGGCAGCTGCAAGCACATCATCGGCTCGCTGCACTACGCCGGGCAGTGTGGCTGGTTCTCCAGGTGTGCTCGGGCCGAGCAGATTGGAGAGTTCGGCGCCGACCGGGGCCCAGGCTGTGCCAAGTTCAGTGATTGCAGTGAGCGTTGGGCCCATTCGTTCGTCGATTGCGTGGGTCAGATCCCGCACGGATGATGACCCAATGGCGCCGGTGATCACGGCAGAACCGTCGACGGGTAAGGTTTGGCCTGTTCGTTGAGTGGGGGATTCAAGATACAGGTTTGCCGCGCCGGTGAGCAGCGAGGCTGTTGTCAAGACGGTGACGCCTGTGGGAATCAAAATCCCTTCGTCGATGTCGGCGTCGATGCGTACGGCCCATGTACCGGTGGGTTCAAGGGCAACAGAGCGAATATATCCAATCGGTACACCGTCGAGCGATACGCGGCTGCTATCGGTGATGCCTGAAGTGGCCGGCGTGCGGAGCGTCAATCGCCAGGTGCGGGTGGTATCGATCTCGCCAAAGAGTCCGAGCAAGACGATCAATGACACCACAGCAAGGATGGCACAGATTCCGATAAGGGCATCGCGGTTTCGATCACTCATGCGGCGACCTCCGATTCAATAGCACGAAGTTCTTCTTCAGTGGCATGGCCATCGAGGAAGCTCCGCACAATAGGGTCGTCGCTTTTGGTAAAGACTTCTGGTGGTCCGGCGAGGTGAATTTTCCCATTGCGAAGAAGCAGCATCGTATCAGCGACCTTGAATGCGAGCGGGATGTCGTGGGTGACAACCACGCTCGTTGGTTTGAGTTCGCGTTGGAGCATCAGAAGCAGCTTTGCCACGACGTCGCTTCGAATGGGATCGAGCCCTGTTGTCGGCTCGTCGTACAGCATGCATTCTGGCCGCAGCACAATGGCCCGGGCAAGGGCGACCCGTTTGCGTTGGCCGCCGGAGAGTTCTGCAGGGAGAGAGTCGATGAGGCCATCGACGCCGAGTAGGGCGAGGGTGTCGCGGACACAGATGAGCCGCTCTGAGGTATCGAGATCGGTGTGTTCGCGTAGCGGGAAGGCGATATTCTCGAGAACGGTCATTGAGTCGAAGAGCGCACCTTGCTGAAAGAGAAAGCCAACTCGACGTCGAACGTTGAAGAGGGCTCGCTCGCTCATCAGATCGACGCGTTCTCCTGCAAAGAGCACTTCACCAGATTCGGGCCGCAGCAGTCCGATCATGAGCTTGAGCATGACGCTCTTGCCTGCTCCACTTGGCCCGAGAATGACGGTGGTCTCGCCGGTGGGTACCGACATGTCGAGAGAATCGAGCACTGGAGGTCCGCCGAATGCTTTCTGCACTGCGTGAAATGCAATGAGCGGCGGGACTGTTGGATGTGT
This sequence comes from Phycisphaerae bacterium, assembly GCA_963694215.1. GTDB lineage: Bacteria > Planctomycetota > Phycisphaerae > Phycisphaerales > SM1A02 > UBA12567. The sequence continues at coordinate 2,792 of CAVOCO010000125.1, read as the reverse complement.
AGGTAAGCCTCCCATGGCAACGCACCGTATCATCCGCAGACCGTGCCGACTTGCCCAATCGCTTATGAATCTTTCCAACCTCGCCACATCTTGGTGTCCAGCTATGTGATGGGGTGCAAGCTTGCGCAGGGGGCGACCGATGGGCTTCGCTGACCGCGACTACATGCGGCCCGGTGGGCCAGTTCGGCGAAGACCTCCGATGGGCGGTCCGCCGAGGGGACTTGGGGAGGAGAAGCCCTGGATTCGCACCGTCAACGGATGGCTCATTCTGCTGTGCGTCGCGGTATTCGTGATTGACGGCTTCCTTGCAAGCTTTAGCGGCCCAATCGAGACAGGGCGTTACTGGGCGTTGCAGAAAGATGGTGCTTGGGCTGAAATTATTGGCACGCCGTTCCACGCTGATCAAGCCCGTGTTGAGTCGACGACGCTGGGAGATCATGTGGCGACGGAACGCGGCACGGTGATCCTGACCGATGGATCGACCAAGACGAATGAGTTGATCTCTGGCTTGCCGGTGTACTCGGCTGATAATGAACTGGTCGGCCTTGCCGAAGGTAGGCAAGCGCGACCGCTTGAGCGGGCAATGCATTTTTCGACCAAGAAAGTGGTTGGCGGGGCCGAACTCTGGCGGCTCATTGGTTTTCAGTTCCTGCATGCCGACCTTTTTCATCTCATGTTTAACATGATTGCGTTGTTCTTCTTTGGACCGTTGATCGAACAGGTCCTTGGGGGCAAGCGATATCTGGCCTTCTACCTGCTGTGCGGCGTGGCGGGGGGGCTGATGTATCTGATACTCAACCTCGCGGGATATGTGTGGGTGGGGTCTTTGGGACTGCCCGTCATACCAGGACTGTTATTCAACGCCACCGGTACGCCATTGATTGGCGCATCTGCTGGTGTATTTGGCGTGCTCGTTGGCGGCGCATTCTTGTCTCCGAATGTGAAGGTTTTGGTGTTCTTTATCATCCCCATGCGACTCGCCACGATGGCCTGGGTACTCATCATCATTTCGATTCTGTCGATCTTCTTTGGGACTCAAAACGCGGGCGGAGAAGCGGCACATCTTGGCGGCGCGATTGCCGGTTTTGGGTTCATTCGACATCCCGACCGGCTGCACCGATTCTTCGACTGGCTTGGCCGGTTTGACCCGACGTCAAGCAACTTCCGTGCGAAGCCATCGCGGGTGGCAGCACATCCTCGAACCGACGAAATCGATCGCATTCTGGGCAAGATTTCGCGTGAAGGATTGCATAGCCTGACGAACCGAGAGAAGAAGCTGCTTCAAGGTGCATCACAACGGGATGGCGACAAGCAACCGTGAGCGGCCCCCTCCAGTTTGAGATCGAATGCAAATCCATTTCCTGCGCCGCTCGGCTTGGACGTGTCACGGTGCCGCATGGCTCGTTTGAGACACCTGCCTTTATGCCTGTTGGAACGCGGGGTACAGTCAAGGGCATTCTGCCCAAGCAAGTGGCGGAGACCGGATCGCAGATTCTGCTCAATAATGCATATCATTTGATGCTTCGCCCTGGCGATGAACTTATTCGCTCACTCGGTGGCGTGCATGAGTTCATGCAATGGGACGGACCAATCTTGACCGACTCTGGCGGGTTTCAGGCATGGTCGCTTGCCGATACGAATTTACTCGGCGAAGACGGGATTATCTTTAAGTCAATCATTGATGGATCGAAGGTTGAACTCACCCCTGAGCGATCTATGCAGGTCCAGAACAATCTCGGCGCTGACATCATTATGGCTTTCGACGATTGTCCGCCTTCTGTAGATGCGGCGGCTCGCGTACGTAACCAGCGGCCCGAGCTTGCCGCAGCCCATGACAAGCAAATTGGATCAGACCACCGCCGCAGGCTGGTTGAAGCAATCGACCGTACTGCCCGCTGGCTGGAGCGATGTGTGGCGGCTCACGATCGCTCAGCTGACCAGGCCTTGTTTGGCATCGTGCAGGGGGGGCCCGATGAGGAGCTCCGCCGCCGATCGGCCGAGCAAGTGACTGCCTTTGATTTGCCCGGATATGCCATTGGGGGTGTTGCGGTGGGGGAATCCACCGAAGCCCTTCACGCTACTGTTGAGATGACGGCGCCCATGTTGCCAGCCGACCGGCCCCGATACCTCATGGGGGTAGGCTACGAGCGAGACATTGTGGCTGGCGTCCGGGCCGGCATTGATATGTTTGACTGCGTCCTGCCGACACGCAATGGACGCAGCGGCAGCATCTTCATGCCCACTGGGCGGTTTCAAATCAAGAATGCCCGGTTCCGAGAGGACAATACGGTCATTGACTCCCGCTGCGACTGCGAGGCTTGCGGCGGAGGCTTCTCGAGGGCATATTTGCGACATTTGTTCATATCGGGCGAGATGCTCGGGCCAATTTTGCTCAGCCTGCACAACATCCGGCACTTCCAACGTCTCATGGTGGACATCAGGCGGGCGATCAGGGATGATGCGTGGTCTTCGCTGGCCGACGCTTGGCCAGTTCTAGTTATACCCACCCACGGGGCCGGTCAAAGACCGACTTCAACTGACTTAACCGGCAATCATGCGGGCTCACGGAGCATGGATCAATGACGATGAATGGACACTTGGTACTTTTGTTTTCACTCGGGGAATCGGGCGCGACCGACCCCGCATTACCGCCGCCGGCCATGTCCAGTGGCACGCTTGCCCCAGCCCGCGCAGTGACAACATCTGCCGACGGCACTGTGCAAGAGAGCGTCGAGCCTGCGGGTGGCCCTTTCGGTGACAACTTCTTTTTGGTGCTCGTCTTCGTGATGGTC
>CAVOCO010000124.1:0-4839 GCA_963694215.1 Phycisphaerae bacterium | reverse complement strand
CCACCCGTTTCGAGAAAGCGAATAACGAGCGCAACTGTCTGAGGGTGGTTCATCAGCCGGGTGTGCGACGTATGCACCATGGCAAGATCAGTCGCTGCAGGATGAACGGCCTCTCGCAGCGACACCGTGCCATCGTGTACCTCATCATGGCCAAAGACACCCCGCATGGCCCCAAGCCATGATGGTGGATTATCAAGCGTCGCGCCAGCTGTACCAACAATGATGCCACATGGCTTTGGTGGATCAGGGCATAGCGGCTCGCGCGCGAGCTCAACGCATGCCGGCCCCATCAGCCAGCGAAGCGGCGGCGTAGCTGCAATGAACCCCGCCATGCTGCTGGCATGATTCGGCGGGCCAAGCATGACACACCCTTGCCAATTGAACCTCGAAGCAAGTGTTCGAAGCACGAGCCCCCCCATGGAGTGCGTCACACCAATGAGTGGATGCCGCACCTTCAAGTCACCAAGTTCAGAAGACACGTGCTCCGATGCTTCGCGCACCGTACAAAGCCGTGATGGATAGCCAATCGTGCGCGTGTCGAATCCTGCCGCTTGAATCTGTGAATCCATATACGACATCGAACGCCTCGTTCGACCAAGCCCATGCAGCAGTACAACGGTTCCTTCCACGGTGAAATCCTACCACGCCGACTCGGATGCCCGCAGCGAGGGCTTCTGCCCTCGAGAGCGAGCATGCCACGCGCTATCAGCGGATTACCCCGGGTGTCTGATACCCTCCGCCCTCTCATGGCTTCCCCACATCACATCTTTCAAGCACCAAAGGGCATGCGGGATTTCTTCCCAGAAGACATGGCTATTCGCCATCATCTTGAACAATCATGGCGATCGGCATCTATTCGCCATGGCTTTGATGAAATCAACGGACCCACATTCGAGCACCTTGAGCTGTACACCATCAAGAGTGGCGATGGAATCGTCAGTGAACTGTTCTCGTTCCAACGCAGTGGTGGCCAAACTGATTACGCGCTTCGGGCTGAGTTCACACCCACGCTTGCTCGAATGGCCGCGGCCAAGGGCCGATCACTCGCTGTGCCGACCAAGTGGTTTGCAATTCCCGATCTCTTTCGCGCTGAGCGACCTCAGAAGGGGCGGCTTCGAGAACATCGGCAGTGGAACGTCGACATTCTTGGTGTCGCTGGGCCAGAGGCAGATGCCGAGGTCATTGCGGTGGCCGTTGCAGCGTTGCGTGGACTCGGGTTGGGAGCAGAAGACATTCGTGTGCGGATTAGCCACCGCGGCGCTGCGGCAAGCATGCTCATGGCGCTTGGTGTGCCTGAAAGCCGCATAAGCGAAGCCTTTGGGCTAATTGATAAACGAGAGAAGCTTCCACCGGAAGTCTTTGCAGAACAAGCGGCCGCCCTGGGCATTCAAGCGGATGACGTCACGAAGCTTGATGAAATGACAAGAACCCGCATTCCCGGTACTCAACCACCCGCATCGATCGCTCAAGCGCACGGACTGCCGATCGAGTCGGTTGCCGAACTTGATGCGCTGGCCCGTGAACTCGACAAACGAGGCCTGCTTCCATTCTGTGATTGGGACCTTGGCATTGTGCGGGGCCTCGCGTACTACACCGGAACAGTGTGGGAAATCCATGATGCCCGGGGCACATTCCGCGCCATCGCCGGCGGTGGCCGCTACGACGGGCTCGTTGAAATGTTCAAGGGCCCATCTACGCCGGCCTGTGGCTTTGGCATGGGCGATGTTGTGCTTGCACTACTCCTTGCTGATCGCGGATTGCTTGATGGCGACACGTCCTTGTGCCCAAGACCAGATGTCTTTGTGCTCTCCTCTGGCCATGACAAGGCGGAAGAACTGCTCGTACCGCTCTCGACCGGACTGCGCGACATCGGTCTACATGTTCGCCACACCTGGAAGGCAAGCCGAAACATCGGAAAGCAGTTTAAGGAAGCAGCTAATTGCCGCGCCAGAATTGCAGTTGTACTCGGCGAAGAAGTTGGGCAAGGCATGGCTTCGGTAAAAGATCTCGACGCCTCAGAACAGTTTGAGGTTTCACTTGGCGATCTGCCAACGTGGATCACACGGCGGCTCGCAGGCGGAGTTGATCGGACGTGACCATTCTTCTGGTGGTTGCAGTAGAAGCCGAAGCGACCGCTGTTGATACACACGAAGGCGTGCATGTGATCACCTCTGGCGTGGGACGTACCAACGCCGCCATCGCGACCACCCTTGCCGCGCAGCGCCATGCCCCAATTCATGCCGTCGTCTCCACAGGTGTAGCCGGCGCATTACCTGGTAGCGATCTGGACATTGGAGATCTCGTGGCCGCAGACTTCTGCGTCTATGCGGAAGAAGGCATCGAGACGCCAACCGGATTTCAAGACATGAGCACGCTGGGCTTCCCGCTGGGCGACTTTGCAGCCAATGATGTGCCCTGCGATCCAATCCTAGTCCGGTCCATCCAGGGCTTCGTCCCGATCCACAGAATTGCAACGGTCGCAACTTGCTCGGGAACCAACCTGGCGGCCGAGCGAATTGCAGCACGCACCTCCTGCGTCGCTGAAGCCATGGAAGGTGCCGCGGTCGTGCACACCGCACGGCGGCTTGGATTACCCGCAATCGAAATTCGGGCTATTTCAAATACGACGGGTAATCGGGATGCCCAAAGGTGGGATCTGAAAGCAGCGTTCGCAGCTCTTCGAGAAGCACTACCACCAATTCTGGGCCAACTGGCGGCGGCCAAACCGGAATAATCGCGGCAATCGGTAGAGACTTCCCACCACAGCACGACAGGTCGTGGTGCCGTGCTTCAGACCGCCCCGAATCATGCCGACGTACATCTTGGCGGAATATCCCCGTGTGGATTCCGCCGGAGGTACCACCGCATGCGTTTTAATCTCAGACGATCCTCGATGCCGGCCATTGCCGCGGACTTCGGGGCATCCTGTATCAGGATGCTTCAGCGATCTGTCGATGGATCTGCTGTCTCTGCAGCTGTAGAGCACGCATGCGCGCCAGCAGCACAATTCGACCTCGAAAGCCATATTGCCAACGCCTCTGAAGCAGTTGCCAAGGTTGTGGCTGATCCAGCATGGTCTGGCAAACGCATTGTGGCCTCGATGCCCGCATCGATTGTCACCATGACCCATCTCAAACTCAGTCCGGGCGAAGACCTTGATACGGCTATCCAAACCAGAATTCAAGACCTTGGCATCAACCCAATGATCCGCAGTATCGAAATCACTAGCCCGTGGAAATCAACCCGGGGTGGCCGCGAGCTGCTGTGCATTGCAATGCCGCGAGCATCGGTGCTGCGGTATGTCGCGATGCTGCATGAGCATGGTCTTGAAATCACCGGCGTGTACTCGCCGGCAAGCATGATGCTCAGGGCATTCCAGCACCTCAACCGCCGCGGATCAGATGTTGACACCGCCACGATGTACATCGATCTTGAGCCAACCATGGTCACGGTGGCATTTGGACATGGTGAATCGCTTGTTTCGGCGCGGCACATGAGCAACACAGTGGCTTCATCCGGTGTAGCCATGGCGCCGCCGCTCACCGCCCGCGTGCCGACCACCGAGTCATCTACCGAAGCACCTGACACTGATGTTCTTACCGCCTTGAATCGACGCCAACATACGGCCCCGGCCAGCATGCCCGCCATTCCACTGGGTGGATGCGAGAGCAACAACTCAATTCAGGATCTCTGCGAAGAACTGCACATGTGCATTCGACATCATCAAAGCCTATTTGGTGAAACGCCGCTCACTCGAGTGGTATTCACTGGTGCAGGTGCTCTTGAAGCCAACCAGTGCAGAGCTATAGCCCAGTCGCTTCAGCTCCCTGCCCAGGTGGGCGACCCGCTTGCGCGGTGGACTGCATCGGAACAGGCTGCTCCATCTCAAGACTGGGGTCTTCAGATTCGGCCCCAATGGACAATCGCCGCCGGGCTCGCTTCGCCGGATGACAAGGACAACGCATCATGAAACGACCCACTGATGACTTCCTCCCGCGTGAGTACATCGAACACAAACAAGATCGCCGCATGCACTTTGCAGCGATCTCGTTGTTTGCAGTGGTCCTTACCGGCGTTGTGATTGCGTTCTTTATCACACGTTCTGATTGGCACCGAGTCAAAGAAATCCACGATCAAGTCTCGATTCGATTTGAAGAAGCGGCCGATCAGGTTCGCATCATGTCCGAGCTCGAGTCACGACAACAACGCATTAGCGAACGTGCTGAGCTTGCTGCTGGTCTCATTGATCGCCTCCCGCGCTCTGTGCTGATCTCTGAATTCATCAACCGTATGCCGGAAGGGCTCGGTCTGCTGGAGTTTGAATTGACCTCACATTTGCTTCCGCCCACTGAGTCGGATGTGAGTTCTGCGCCGTCCAATAAGCCCCGCCGCGGACAAACATACAGCGAAGCAAAGGCTGATCCACGCATCGAACCGCCCCGCTGGCAAACCGAAATCTCACTGCTTGGCTTTGCACCAACCGACGTCCATGTGTCAGCCTTTCTCTCAGCGCTCAATGAACACCCACTGCTCGAAAACGTGAGTCTTCACTTCTCAGAGGAAATCGACCTCAATGAAATCTCTGTCCGTCAGTTCCGCATCAAAGTCGAACTTGGCCCCGACGCGAACTTCCAAACCGTGACGCCAATGCTCTCACACGCACCGCAGGAATTCACACAATGAATACCACTGCACGACAAGTCGGCTTCTTCATGGCATTACTGGGCATTCCATTGACTGCTTGGTATGTCGTCTTCCGCCCGCAAAATGCGGAAATCGCTCACGCAATGCAAGATATTGGCACGCGGCAAGCTCAGCTCGATCGCATTTCTAAGCTCG
>CAVOCO010000123.1:0-4858 GCA_963694215.1 Phycisphaerae bacterium | reverse complement strand
CGCCATCCAGCGCACCCCATTATGCAGGTCATGGAACTGCCTCGTTCCGTACACCCCTACTTCATCGGCGGGCAATTTCATCCTGAACTGACCAGCCGTCCGCTGCGGCCACAACCCATGTTTATGGGCCTCCTTTCAGCCGCGGTCCGCAAGGCTTGCCCCGGGCTGTCCCGAGCCGAAATCTCGGAGCGGTGGCTTGTCCCAGATGACGAGGCTGCCGACGAGAGCGACCCGGCCACGGCCGTACCTGCCACATCAGTACCACGCGTCACGAGCTAAGCCCAGAGCGATCTCTACCACTTGTCCGATGACCGCAGGCTTCGTACACTGCCATTCTTCGGCGATATAGCTCAGTCGGTTAGAGCGAGGGATTCATAAGCCCTAGGTCGTTGGTTCGAATCCAACTATCGCCATGAGGGGCTGCTGGAGTCAGGCCCCACACCAGGGGCACAGTGCCATCGATCAATGCGTGCTCATGAGTCCCCTAAGCCGGGCTTGATCTGCGTGCAATCTGAGCCGCTGTATTGCTATTCATGATGGATCGCTATTGGGGCGAATGGCCACAAGGTCGGATCTGCTCCCATCGCAGCGCTTCCCAAAAAAGAACCCTGCCGCGGCGAGGCCGCGGCAGGGTCGAGTGTTGCGCAGATGCAGAATCAGTGTCCCAACATGGGACGCAGATCCGTGTCGTCGCTAATCAGCGGCGACGTCGGCGACCGGCGAGGCCGGCAAAGCCGAGAAGGGCCAGGGCACCCGGAGCGGGAACCCAAGTAACACCGATCTCTTGCCAAGTCTCGCCTGCGGCATCTTTACCCTGCAGGTTGATTTGGCCCATGAGGTCAGCATAGCCATCGCCCGAGCCACCAACGACGGTGAACTGGCCGATGAATACCATGCCCAAAAGTTCGTCGCCTTGGGGGTCAACAGGGGTTACGAACCAAGAGCCATTCGTGCTCTCGATTGCATTGCCTGAGTTGAACGAATTCCAATCAACGCCGATGTCCAACAGCTTGTTCTCTGCGAAGGGATAGCCATTGGAATGCAGGGCACCGATTGAGACATAGCTGTCCCATTCAAGCGATGGTGCAAGTGGGAAGAATGCCGAGTTGATAGCGGTCGAAGTTGGGCCACCAAGTCCGTTCTGGTAAAAGGACATACTTGAACCAGTACTGATTTCTAGAGCGCCGGCTCCATTGCCGAACACGGCATCGATTCGAGTACCAGCATCAAGATTGACATACATGCGATAAGTTTCGCCGTATCCCATGTCGCCAATGGAATCAATAGTGAATCCTTGGAACGGTGTTGCTTGGGCAAGGCCAGCGAGCGTGAGCACGCCAGCACTACCGAACATTAGTAGAGTTTTCATAGCTGTTCTATCTCCTCCCGCTTAGGCGGGTAATAATCCGACCAAGTGACACAGATGTGTCCCAAGGCTTCTCTTGTGATCGCTTCGCCCGAGGGCTAGACGCTGCTTCCACATAGAACACTACCTGATCTCTTGCCAATGCCAAGTGCTGAATTGCACTCTTTGATGGAGTTTTTTCAAATTAATGGGTACAGACATCACGCAAGCAACCAGTTGCCCTATAGCGATACAGACTGGAGGAATCGCCGCTTTAGACCTCTTAAGCCACTTTTTCCAAGGGAGCACAGTGCTCCACTACGTAAATGCCTCGCGTTCTTACTCGTAAAAAGTGCCTTCGCATCTCAGGCATGGACCTCCCCCACCGCATGGGGGAGGGGAATCCAGATGACCCCGAGGAGAATCGAACTCCTGTTTTGAGGATGAGAACCTCACGTCCTAGCCGCTAGACGACGGGGCCGGAAGGCAGAGATTGTAGCAGCCACATGCCCAATACGGAAGGCAAGCGATGGTGGACACTCCACGATCTACTCAGGGAGGACCAGAACCAGACCGCCTGTAGGCAGCATGACATCAACACCATTTCTCAGCCGGGCATACCAGGACTCTGCCTTTGACTGATCAGCTGCAACTCCCCTCCCCATTTCATAATTGGCTGCCGTGACCAACATTGCAACCTCGCAACCACGCGATGCGGCCTTCCGCCACCATCGTGCTGACGTGCTGTCATTTCGTGCCATGCCACGCCCGGTCCCAGAAGCCACCGCAAGGGACACCATCGCGTCCACTTCGCCGCGCTTTGCGGCATTGGTCCACCAAGTGACGGCTTGAGCTTCATCACGCATGCAGCCAGTCCCATCAAAGAGGCATTTTCCCCATGCAGTCATCGCTTCCGGTCGACCACCCGCTGCTGCCTTCTTAAACCACAGGGAAGCCCTCATTGAGCTCATACGAGTACCGCGACCATCTCGGTAGCACACTGCAAGGTCGTACATCGAGTCCACATGGCCCAAGACTGCCGCGGCTTGCCACAACGCAACGGCGGCATGCTTGTCCTGGCTGGCGACTGCTCCGGCGTACCGCAACGATGCCAATCGGTGCATCGACTCAGCATCCCCCAGAGATGAGGCTTCTTCTAGCCAATAGACAGCTTCGTTCTGCGGCTCAACCTCATTGAGCAGGGACACAGCTAAGTCACGCATGGCACGCAAATTGCCGGTTTCAGCACTGGATCGAAGCCGCAACGCCCCATCATCAGATTCTGCAACCGCCACAACACCGACCAACAATGAACACGCAATGGCAACGAAACGCATGGTCATGTTGAGAACTCCAAATCAAAGGGCTTCAGTGGCTGCTACGGGGCTTGAATCGACGTGATTGACTGCTCACTGAAGATCAACAACCCATTTCAATCCTTTCAAGTAGTGTTTGGGTTGAGTGATACCGTTTGACATCTTCATACTGGATGCCATGGTCCACTTAGTCCGACATTGCCTCACCCCTGCATTCTTCCACAGTGGGCACATTGAGTTTCATCTCGCTGATTGTCCACAGCGTATTCATCAGCTTGCATGAAGTGTTCGAACGCATGCGATGTGGCGGTGCAAGCGAGCACAGCGTTGGGGCGGGCTACCTGTTGATGAGGAACTCGAATGTAGTCACGAGGGGGCTCTGAGCCCGCACCTTATGCCCACGTTGCATCCGCTTCTTGGGAATCAATGGCCTACCTCAGTGTTGGGTTGACCATGCATCCCTGAACGCGAGCTCGTACCCGTGTGGCGCTTTCCAATGAAACCTCCACCGAACCTCATAAAGGAACCGTTTGCAAATGCCAGCAAAAAACGCCAGCGAGGCCTATCGAGTGAGCTTTCGATACTTAATTCGATGCGGCTGATCAGCAACTGAGCCCAGCCTTTGATGCCGATCCAGATCGTACGCCGTCCAATTCCCATTGAAGAAACGCACCTTAGAATCCCCTTCGAAAGCCAAGATATGCGTGGCGACTCGATCGAGAAACCAGCGGTCATGACTGATGATCAATGCAGTGCCGCCGAATGACTCAAGCCCCTCTTCTATTGCACGAATCGTGTTGACGTCGAGGTCATTGGTTGGCTCATCCAAGAGCAGCACATTGGCGCCAGCCTTGAGGGTGCAGGCAAGCTGTACTCGATTTCGTTCGCCACCTGAGAGTGTGCCAACAAGCCGCTGCTGCATGGTCCCTGGAAACCCGAATTTTGAGGTGTAGGCCCGGCTGTTCACTTTGACTCCACCGAGATCGATTTCCTCATCTTCATCACTGATCGCTTGCCACACGGTTTTGTCGTTGGGCAGCGCATCCCGGCCCTGCTCAGCGCAGCCCAGCACAACCGTCTCGCCAATGCGAACCGTGCCGGCATCTGGTTCTTCTTCGCCAAGGAGCATCCTGAAGAGCGTTGTCTTGCCGGCGCCATTTGGCCCAACGATCCCCACAATCGCACCGGGTGGTAGCGAAAATTCCATGTCATCGACAAGAACCGTATCGCCATACCCCTTGCGAACACCCGCTAAGTCGATCACGAGATCACCAAGGCGAGGACCAGGAGGGACAAAGATCTCAACCATCCGCTCCTGCTCTTTGCGATCTTGATCGACCATTGACTCATACGCAGTAATGCGAGCCTGACTCTTGGCCTGCCGAGCCTGCGGGCTTTGGCGGACCCAATCGAGCTCTCGCTGCAGTGCCTTCTGCCGCTTGCCCTCCTGCCGCTCTTCCACCGCCAAACGCTGGTGTTTCTGCTCGAGCCACGATGTGTAGTTGCCTTTCCACGCAATGCCCTCGCCGCGGTCGAGTTCTAAAATCCAACCAGCCACGTTGTCGAGGAAGTACCGATCATGCGTCACCGCAATAATCGTGCCTGCGAACCGCATCAAATGTTGCTCAAGCCACGCAACGCTCTCGGCATCGAGATGGTTCGTCGGCTCATCAAGCAGCAGAATGTCGGGTTCTTGCAGTAGTAGCCGGCACAGGGCCACGCGGCGCCGCTCGCCACCAGAGAGGCGGTCGACGGTGCGATCATCAGGGGGGCAGCGCAGAGCATCCATCGCCATACCAAGACGAGATTCAAGATCCCACCCATTGCGAGCATCAAGCGACTCTTGGACTTCAGCTTGGCGATCGAGCAATTTCTGCATCGCATCATCATCCATCGGCTCAGCAAAGGCCTCGTTGATTTGGTCAAACTCCTTCATCAAGTCGACCGTCTCTTGCATGCCTTCTTCGACAATCTCTCGGACGGTCCGAGTGTCTCCGAGCAATGGTTCTTGCTCGAGGTAGCCAATGCTGTAGCCAGGAACCTTTTGTACCTTGCCCTCAAAGTCGGTGTCGACGCCGGCCATGATCTTCAGAACCGTGCTCTTGCCAGCACCATTCAGGCCAAGCACTCCAATCTTGGCCCCATAGAAGTAGGACACGGAGATGTCTTTGATGATTGTTCGCTTCTCAATTGTCTT
>CAVOCO010000122.1:0-4882 GCA_963694215.1 Phycisphaerae bacterium | reverse complement strand
ACTCGAGAACTTTGAGCGTGGGTTCAAGACAGTGTCCAAGATGCTCGAGGGCCGCCTTGATCGACAGCCGGTCGCAAGTGTGTCATTCCTTGGCGCGGCATCTAACAGGCTCGTTGACGAAGATGGCGAAGAGCCCCCATTCGAGCATGTTCTTCGCGCGATGTACAACGCGGGCTACCGAGGCGACGTGTACCCGTCATTGCCGATGTGGCATATGGCCCCGACCGGCGCATTTACTACATTCCCCTTCCCCGAGAGCCTCGACCGCATGCGAGAAGGATCGAGCTAGAGGCCGTTGTGGGCGGAAGTCGAGGAAGCACGGGATCTACTCCCCCGGCTACCGACTCTCCTTACTGCGAATCCGCGCCCAATACCCGCCGGGTCTGCGTTGGATCAATCAGGGCGAGCAGTGGCAGTGGCAGGAGCTGCAACCCTGCGGCCACGACGTAGGCACCTTGAAACGTAACGAGATCTGCGATTTCGACTGTCAACCCCTGACCAAGGGTGCGAGAGAGATTGAGCATCGCCATATACGCGGTGAACTGCGTGGCAGCAACAAGTGGCCATGACACTTGCATGCACAACGCAAAGATTGAAACAAACAGAACGCCCGACAAGAAGGCCTCCGCCACCATCATTCCAACAACGAATGAGTCGGCTCGCCAGAGTCCACGCGCATCGGCAAACACCAAATACGCCAGAGCGAGACCGCACCCAGCTACCAAGGCTATTCGCCGCGGCCCCACTCGATCTGCCAGCACGCCCCCACCAATGGAACCTGCCAATCCAGCCCACGTCGCAATACCAGTCCAAGTTGCGTTCTTCTCCACCCCCCACCCGAGCTCGTCAACAATGAGCACTGTGGAGTACCCCGTCAAGAATCCACTCGGAATACTCAGCAAGATCGCTACACCGGCAAGCGCAAGCGTCGACCGCAGCGTAAATGCTCGAACCAGCCGTCGCATCACAGTCACCGACGAGTTAGCAAGTGCTGGAGATTGCGGTGAAGCCGCACCTGCTGTCCATGGCAGGAATCGCTCGCCCCGATGCTCGCGAAAAAGGAGCGGAAGCGCCATAACAGCCGCCACCGTGCACGCGATAACTGCAAAGCCGACTCGAAGATCGGTGGCCGCGACGATTGAGCCCATTCCGGCGCCCCCGAGCGCATTGCCCATATATGAACTGCCATACATAAACCCATTGACACGACCGCGTTCGTCTTCGCGGAGCAGATCAATTGCCAACGCATCAACCGAGACATCCTGCAGCGCTGAACACGCGCTCATGCAGAACAATCCGGCGGCTAGAAATACATCGTGATCGAGTGGATCGGGCCCAAATGCAAGTGCCACGAGCGTAAGCACCATGCCACACTGCGCCAGCAAGATCCATGGCCGCCGGCGTCCCATCGACGGCCAGCCAAACCGATCAATAAACGGACCATAGATCCACTTGAACGCCCAGGGCAAGGTCGCTGTCGCGAGCAAACCACCAATATCAGCTGGCGTTCGCCCCTCGCCGGCAAGTACCGAGGCCAGCGTAATGAACATGAAGCCGTAGGGAAGCCCCTGCGTGAAGTACAACCCGCACAAGGCAACAAGGCGCCACCCGGGGCGGTCGTGCAAGGTCCATGGCCGCCGCGGCGCGCTACATTGCTGCTGCATCTCGGTACATCGCTTCGAGGCCGCTTGCCACGCGTTCAATAGAGAGTCGGTCAAACACCCACGCTCGACCGAGCTGCCCCATCTCAGCAAGCTTGGCGGTATCAGCGAGTAATGGCGTAATTCCTTCGATAATCGCGTCTGCCGATTGGTTGACCGCCACGCCGCCTCCGCTTCCAACAATTTCGCGCCAAGTATCGACAAGCTTGGTCGTCATAACCGGCGTGCCGCACGAGAGCGATTCGTACTGGACAAAGCCAAAGTTTTCTTGGCTCGTCGGCAGCACAAAGAGATCGCAGGCTTCATACAAGGATAATTTCTCATCACCACCAACATGACCAACGAAGTGCACGCGGTCCGCAACGCCCTGCTGATGGGCCAGCTTCTTCATCGATGCGAGATACGCATTATCGCCTGTGCCCGCGATGACGAGTTGCACGCCCGGATGCAATTCCGCAATACGTGGCATCGCGGCGAGCAAGTGCTCAATTCCTTTTTTCACATGAATTCGGCTGAGAAACAATAGGTTGGGGCCATCTTCTGCAAGGTGTGGCCACCGCTGCTGAGCAAGCTCAGGGCCCGGCAATGTCTCGAATTGCCCAAGGTCAATGAGGTTCGGCACGACGCGTCCCTGACCGCGTGGGAACCACTTGCCTGATTGATCAAGTTCAGCATCGGCTGTGCAGTGCACAAACGCCGCGCCCTCGAGCACCTTTCGGCCGCCAAGCGACAGGTACAACTGCTTCTTCAACGTTCCTTGCGCCATACACCAGTCATCAAGCACGCCCCGCAAACTGACGCAGTACGGCACGCCCATTTTTCGAGCCAATGCGGCAATCTGCAAATTGGGTCGTTCCCACACGCCGTGCAGTTGCAACACATCGGTGTTCTTGAACACTTCGCGGAGTCCGGCAAGTTGCCCTGGTCGGAAGAATCCACCAGGCAACGCGGGTCTAGGAATCTGCAGCACACTGGGGCCATTGCCAGCGAGCCAATCTGCGGGCACATCTTTTACGCTGGTCGTGGCCAGCGTCATATCGTGGCCTCGTTGCTGCAAGACACGCGTCAGGTCCACCACGGCTCGAGGAGGACCGCCGACCTCGAAGTCCACAAACTCAATGTATTCAACAATTCGCATTGGTCGTGAGGATACACATCCCAACTCAGAGGCACAGGCCCCACGACGAAATCACCATTAGAAGATCATCAGTGCCGATGCTGCCATCCCCGTTGATGTCGCCAAGACAGCCAGGATCGCAGGCACCCCACCCACTGACCACAATAAGCAGATCAGCGACATCCACGGTGCCGCTGCCATCAAAATCAGATCCGCAGTAGCACTTCATTTGAATCGAATTCTCGCCAAGGTCGAGATATTTACCCGCAATCTGCGAGAGCGAATTAGAGCAAACCACCACGGAAAATAGTGAAAGACCAGGGCCAACAGATTTAATGCCGCCTCCTGACACCGTGGCATCATTGTGGTAGAACCGGCCCTCAGATGCACGCACATTGCCGCCCTGCACCCACATGCCGCCCCCAGACCCGGCTACGCATTCCCGCACGGTCATTGTCGAACACACTGCGGACACATCCACAAGCGCGACCCCGCCGCCATGTTCAGTTGCAACACAGTCTGATACCGTCACATTCTCCGTAATCAATGCCCCCCCCTTCAAAAACAGGCCGCCGCCCCCCCATGCCGAGCCCCCGGCACATATGGTGTCATTCAGAATCGTCTTGCTCTGCAAAGCCCACAGCAAACCACCTGTAAGCGTGGCTTGCCCTGCCTCAATCTGCACGCGGCGCACATCCAATACGCCATCACGAACTGACACAACGCCTCCGTAATCAGCAGTTCCACCCGAGAGCACGGCGTCATTCACAAACGCTTCGCCATTCTCAATGTGCATCGCGCCGCCTCGAGCAAGTCCATCATCGCCAGTCTGCCCGGCTCCACCGAACACTGCCATCCGCTGAATCTGAACAGTGCTACCGGGACGCACATCAATAGTTGATCCACCAGCAACAGGCGATCGCAAGCTTGACGTTTGTGCATCCCATCCACTGACCAGTACGTCCTTGCCAATCACTGCAAATTGACCATCAAAGGAACCCGGACCGATGTGCACCGCCACGTTGTCATCCAAGACCACACCGTCCATCGACTCGAAGTCCCCAGGCATACGGAGATCTTGAAATCCAGCCAACTCACGCTCTAGTTGTGTCCAGAGCAAGCCCGTAAAATAGTCGGCACCGAGCTCGCTGCCGAAGTGAACGCCATCAATAATATGATTGCCAAGGTTGTATTCAATTGATCCCGCTACCGCAAACAAGTTGATGAAGCCACTGTCATCACGGTTTACTGCGATCTGGTGCAGCACCGCAGCCATCCGTTCGAATCGATCTGTTGAATCACCTGTGTGCCAGGGCGCCACCAAGAGAAATTGTGGATCTGCAGCAGGATCATTCGCCAGGGATGCCGCCCGGTATCGATCAATGATGCCTTCCATATGCGATCGCCACACGCCCTCGATATCAGAACGTTCGGCAGAACTCATGTTCTGCCCGAGCAGCAGAAGAAACAGGTTGGGGTCACGTGTCGCAGCGAGATACTTCTGCAAGGCCTCGTCGTCATAGTAATTTGCGGCTGCCAAATGATCTACGGCCCTGAGCCCACCCTCGGCTATCGCATCAATCTGCAGCCCCGGAACATCGGTTCGCCAGAGTACCTGCGTCACATGGAAGAATGATCGACCAGCTTCGCAGTTCTCCGGGCATGGCCATGGGCCGCCGCTGCCAGCGTGTTGCCAGTTTGATCCTACTCGCACCTCAGCACCAACGACGCCAGATCCACTGGGCACATCAACTTCTACCCAATCAATCCAAGCCCGAGTCGCAGAAGCATCTTCGGGCTGAAACACCACTGGTGCGCCAAACACGCTGCCGCGATGTGCTCGGTATGAAAGCTGTGACAGTCCAAACGGATCATGAGCAAATACCAGCCGGGCACGCATCGGATGTCCGCTTGCCCAGTCGCCATCAACATACTTGTCCATGCTATTCAATTCGGTAAACGTATAGGGCGCATTACCAGAAAGCCCCGATCCATCAGTTTGAATATCCCAGCCTCGTGTTGGAACGAATCCAATCTGCCCATTGCTCCACTCCGTAGAATCCAACCGGCGGGAGGTATAGGAAATACCTGTCGCTGAGGTCAG
>CAVOCO010000121.1:0-4888 GCA_963694215.1 Phycisphaerae bacterium | reverse complement strand
TTAGCTGCATGGCCAACTATTGAGCTGGAATTCCGCCGATTGAAACCTCAACAGGCTGCGGCTTCGGGCTGTAATTCGGTTCCAGATCGATATTCAATGGAAGGCGCTTTCCATCACGGGCGTACGGAATGCGCTCTTGATCAATCAGTTTCTGAATCGCCATGATGCCTTCGATAAGCATCTCTGGTCGTGGTGGGCAGCCTGGCACGTACACATCAACAGGCATGTACTGGTCGATTCCCTGTACAACTGCATACGTGTCAAACACGCCACCGGTCGAGGCGCATGCGCCCATCGAGATGACCCATTTGGGTTCGCACATTTGCACGTAGATGCGTTGAAGCACCGGCAAAATCTTGACTGGGACACGACCGGCCACAATCAAGAGATCTGCTTGCCGAGGGCTGAATCGGAACACTTCTGCACCAAATCGGGAAAGGTCAAATCGGCTTGAGGCGGTTGCCATAAGCTCAATGCCGCAACAGGCCGTCGCGAATGGCATGGGCCACACGGCGCTGCGGCGTGACCAGTTCACAAGCCGGTTCAGGGAGGTGGGAAGAAATCCGTCGACTGGGATGGCTGTTTCGAGGCCCATAGGTGCTCCTGTAGCGGTAGTTTCACATAGTAACGTGCTTCGCCGACTTGATCTGCCCCGTGGGACAACCGATACTGAGAGCATGTGGATCACACTTGCTATCACAGCTGCCCTCGCCGCAGTTCCGCTCCCGGCCCAGACATCAGGCAGCGAGAGCCTCGACCTAGCGCGACAGCTCCTCCCGCAGGCACATCCTCATCACACGGCCCGCTACGTGGTGCTCTCAGATGGCGACCGAGATCTCATACGAAGCGTCGAGCGTTCACTCGAAGAGGCACGGCGGCAATATGACCGGTGGTGCCGCGCCCTCCGCCTGCCACGAGCCAAACCCGAGGACCGGCTGCTGTGCATCCTCTTCCACAACCGAAGCGACTTTATCTCCTTTGCCCAACGGACCGAGGGCCTCGGAGAAACCGCATCCCTAGTCAGTGGGTACTTCAGCCCTCGGTTTGAGTGGATTGCCTGCTTCGATCCAGAGGACGGCGCCGACATGGCCGCCGCTGCGAACATGCTGGCAGATGCCGATGCGGACATTCAATCAGCTGAGCAACGCGGGGCCAATCCCCAACGCATTGATCAGGCGAGGCAGGACATTGACAATGCTCGCGCCGAGATGCAGCGCGAAGAACAAGCCAGACGCACCGCGGTCACTATTCATGAAGCCGTGCACCAACTGGTCCATGTTGGCAAGGCATTCCCCGGCCACGCACGCTGGCCAGGCTGGCTTCATGAGGGCGTGTCAGTTGCATTTGAAGCTGACAATCACCGCAAACCATTTGGACCAGCCCACGACTACGCATCGCGCGTTGATGGATTTCGCGATGCCTTCGATGCAGGGCACCAGATCCCTCTGGAAGAGTTGCTTCTCGAGCAGGCTATTGACCACACGGACAGTCACCATGTCGGTGTGCTGTATGACCAAGCGGGCTCGCTCGTCTCGTGGCTCTACCGGCATAACCGGCGGGGACTGGCTGCATTTCTTCAGCGGGCCGGGGTTCCGGATGCAACCGGAACGATTCCAAATCTCACCGAGCTCTTCACTGAGACAATTGGTCCACCTCAGAAAATCGAGCGTCGCTGGCTCTCAGATATCTCAGACTGAGGCCGGCTGCGATGACACCCAACGTCGGTTTGCTCGGTGCAGCATGACGGCAACCTCCATGCCGTACAGCACACATATCCACATAACGTAGAGCCACAGCATCAACAGCGGCACAAGCCCAAGCGTGCCACCAATCGGGCTCGCCCGGACTGCCCCGACTAAGTATCGCTCTAATGCCCACTCGCCGATCATCAAGGCAATCGTTGCAACGAAGGCTCCAGCAGATGCCGATCGCCAGCCTAGCCGGCCAGCTGGAATCCACAGGTAGACAAGCGTCACAAAGCCCCACACGACCAAGATGGACAGAATGAACTTGCCAATACCGGCAAGGACTGAAACACCGGTTATATCAAGGTGACCAGAAACATCAGTCAATACAGCAAGACCCCATGTGGCAAGCACGGGCCCAACTACAAGCAGCCCAAGCGACACCACAACCCGCACCCACGCCTTTCGACGATGCGTACCGGCGCCAATCGCACTCAGGCTTGCCTCGATCTCGTCAAACAAACGATACGCCGCCCACACCAACACAATGATGCCGATCCAGGTTAACCCTGTCATGTCATAAGACGCGGCCTGCTGCATGAGCTCCTCAAGCCAGTGTCCAAGATCGAGTTTCTCTCCAGAATTCGAGCCATCATCAATGACAACATTTTGCAAACCTATTCGCACGATGAGTTCGTTAATGGCCTCGACAAACGACTCTTGCGAGACCGACTTCCGTGCTATCGCAGCAGCAAGCACCAGCAGTGGCAACAACGAAAACAGCACGCGATACGATAAGGCGGCCGCCATCATGCCCGCGCGATTGCGCCGCAGTCGAAGGGCCGCAAGCCGGATGATGTCGATCGCGAAGCGTATGGTTCGGTCTCGGCCGGTCAATTCAGACCAGCGTCCAGCCAGCACACGCTTGCGGATATTACGCCACGCTTGTGTCCATCTGGGAAGATGCATTCAGCCTCCAAATGACGCCAAGAAGAAAATGGCCGCCGCAATCCATCCGGTTGCATTCAGTCCGATTCCTACAATCGCCTGCCACCTTGATCTGCTGCCAAGAGTTGCCCCAAGCAGGCCAATCACGACCCCCACAATGCCAAGGAACCCCGCGCTGGCCAGTGCCAAGATGACAAGAAATACGCCCGTATGCGCGGCCTGCATGGCATCGGTCCCCACGACTTCGACGTCAGTCCACCGCACCCCCCCAAATCCAAAGCAGATGAGCGGCACAAAAATCTCGGTCGCCCAGACGAGTAGACCGATGACCAGTGAAACCGTCGCAAAGAAGTGCGACTGCCCCTCTTGGACTGGAATGGACAAACTTGGATGTGATACTGACTGCTGCATGCTCTCTACTGTAGCCTACCGCTTTTCCAGAGCACAATTGCGATCACCCAATGACACATCCACCACGCCAACCTGACGATATCCCTGCCGGCTGGATAACACCTCGCGGCAGCGAAGAGACGCATCATCACCCCTCTGGTGGCTCACAGGGTGCTGGCTTCATGCAAGATGCCGCTCGTGGCCCACGACTTCAGAAGGTGCTGGCAGCGGCTGGCATCGGCTCACGACGAGCCTGCGAGACGCTTGTGACTGAAGGGGCTGTCTGCGTTAATGGCATCGTGATTCAATCGCTACCTGCGTGGGTTGACCCACAACGAGACTCGATCACCGTCAATGGCAGCAGGGTCAAGACAGGCGCTCCAAGTATCTGCGTGATGCTCTTCAAACCACGCGGCGTCATTTGTTCGTCGGCCGATCCAGAAGAGCGCAGGCAAGTCGTCGATCTTGTGCAGCATCCGACAAAGGTTCGGCTGTACAGCGTCGGTCGGCTCGACATGGACTCATCTGGCCTGTTGCTACTCACGAATGATGGCGACCTTTCGCACCTGCTCAGTCACCCATCGAACCATGTCCATCGCATCTATGAAGTCTCTGTCACAGGGCAAGTTGAACCGGGCACCATTCACAGGCTTGAACGTGGCATCACACTCACCGACGAACACAGTGGGCGCAAACGAATTGCACGATTTCACTCCGCGAAAATAATCCGGGCTCAGCGTGACCGAACGAAGATGCGGGTGGTGCTCACAGAAGGGCGAAACCGGCAAATTCGCCGCATGATGATCGCGCTTGGACATCCCGTACGAAAACTTCGCCGCATCGCGATTGGCCCGCTCAAACTCGAGGGTTTGCAGCCAGGCCAGTGGCGTGACTTGACTGAGCGTGAAATCAGAATGCTCGTAGACAACGCCAAAAGCAAGACAAAGAAGAAAAGCAAGAAAACCCCGCAGCCACGGAAGAAGCCCGATCAGTCCTCTTGATCGATCTCATCTTGCAAGACCAAAGCGATGGGTCCATCGCCGTCCTGTTCAAACCGAACCCGAAACTGTCGAATAAGTTCGAGCACGGCAAGAAACATGCCGACGCGCTGGATTGGTTCACGTCCGGCAAATGCATCTTGCAGCGTGAGCGAGCGGCCAGTTCGTCGACCGAGTTGATCGACAAGGTCTTGCTCATACAACGCAATTGGCGTGTCATCGAGTTCGACAACATGGTCACCGAGCCGCGCAAAGTCGATCGATGATGCAATGCGTTCATACGCGTCTGCAAGATCCATCACATGCACATCGTCAAGTTCGAGCCCATCCTGCAGACGTGGAATCGCATCTTGATCGACGGAGGTGGACACGGGAAATCGCATCGCAAACTCATGCTTGCGAGCGTCCAGGGACTCGCTCGCCGCACGAATTCGTTGATAGGCCAGAAGTTGTCGAATGAGCTCGTCGCGGGGGTCGCCCTGATCGTCCGAGTCTGCGTCTACGCCTTCACGAGTTTCGAGCGGCGTTAGGCTGCGTGACTTAATTTCAACGAGCGTGGCCGCCATGACCAAGAACTCGCCTGCCTGCTCGATATCCACGTCATCGCCCCGCGTGTGATGCAGGACATCGAGGTACTGGTCTGTGATTTCAGCAATCGGGATATCTTGCAGATCAACCTCTGCCCGTCTCACGAGGAACAGCAGCAGATCAAGCGGCCCCTCGAAGGCCTCAAGCCTGACTCGATAATCCTTCTGAGATGGTTGGTGCGTACTCATGCGTAGGATCCAGACCGCGGCGATACACTGAGCCGCATTCCTCGCCACCATTGGCGTGACATTGAGCATCGTACCCCGACCGGAGCGCCAG
>CAVOCO010000120.1:0-4894 GCA_963694215.1 Phycisphaerae bacterium | reverse complement strand
TTCTTGGAACGAAGTCGATGATGTTCTTCGCGGCATTTGCGTCCTTGGCCACTATCGGTCAGCTCAATTTTGAGTCTTCACCGCCGACGTGGAATCATCCAGTTCGCGCAATACTGGAAACGCACTGTGTGGTGTGTCACCGACCAGGCGGCCCAGCTCCATTTTCATTGCTGTCGTATGGCGACGCGGGGCCACGCGCTGCATTTATTGCTGAGGTCACGGGCCACCGCATCATGCCGCCTTGGCTCCCTCGCGCCAGCGATGTTCCGCTGCGTGATCATCGCGGTTTGACCGATGGGGAACTATCCGCCCTGAAAGCATGGGCGATTGCAGGGCACCCCAAGGGTGATGTTGCGCCGCCTATTGCTGTGCCCGCCACGACTGTGACGAAGGCGGATGTCGTGCTTAAGATGCTGAATCCGTGGACTGTGCCTGCAGAGGGTGATGCGAACTGGGGCCGGCGAGACCGGGACAAGCGGACATTCGTTCTTCCAATCTCAAATAACAACCTACTGCGGGTGCAGTCCATTACGCATCAGTGCTCAGCGCCGAGAGCTGTTCACGCCGTGACGTACCTTGCTGATGACACCGGCGCAGCGAGCTGGAATGATGAAAGAGATGACGAAATTGGTACGTACATGAGCGGAGATGTACGCGATCATCCAAGTGGTGAGCTTGGTGGGACTGGTGTTGGAAGTCGTGCATGTGCACTTCCAGATGGATATCACTGGGAAATTCCACCTCGCTCTGACTTGGTGATGGAAGTTCATTTTCGGCAGACAGGCAGGCCACATGTGCTTCGTGAGTCGATCGAGTTTGTGCTTGCAAAGGGCGATGATTCCAAGCCAATTCGGACCCTCTTGTCTATGGTGCGGCGTGTTGACGTACCGGCAGGCGAGTCACAACGTGTCACTGACGAGTACGTGATTCCTGAGGATGTTGAAGCCATTGGTCTGATGCCTCGGGCACTTGGCGTGTGCGTGGCCATGCGGGTCATGGCAGATGTCCCGGGGGAAGGTGAAGTGGTCCTTCTTGATCTACCTGACTTCGATCCGCACTGGCGGCTTCCATTCATGTTTGCATCGCCACGGTATTTGCCCGCAGGGACGATTATTCGCACGACATGGCAGATTGAGAATGTAGAGGACAATCATCGCAATCCGTTCCTCCCAGTGGACCGGTTGTCCATGGCCCGCCGCACAGGCGCAGTATCGGCATTGTTGTACGTGGCTGCCGAAAACGCCGCGGCTGATGCGCGGCTGCAAGAGTGGCAAGCGGATGTCATGCGATTGCGGTCCCACTAATCGCTATCATGCGAGCCACGATTTTGTACTCATTGCCACTTTGAATAAGGTTCATTTCCCATGCGTATTCGCTCTTATGTTCTTGCCATCATGTGCGTTGCTCTGTCAGCGATCGCCATGGGGTGCTCTTCGGATCGATCGGTCGCTCCTTCAACTCCCGGTGCTCAGCTTGATAGCGCAGATGCCGCGGCGCGTACGACTGCTGACTTTCGGAACGATTCAGACGCCACAAAGTTCTTCGATTCAGCCATTGCGTACGCAGTCTTTCCAAAGATCACAAAGGGTGCTTTGGGGATCGGCGTGTCAGATGGACGCGGCGAGGTGTTTCAGGATGGTGTGTTTGTCGGCTATGCCCAGGCAACAAGCGTGACGATTGGTGCCCAGATTGGTGGCCAAACATTCTCGCAGATCATCTTTTTCCAGAACAGCTTTGCCTTTGACAAGTTCACGAATAACCAGTTCACCGGACAAGCATCAGCTGCCGCAGTGGCGGGTAAAAGCGGAAGTTCAGCCATGGCTGATTACAATAATGGCGTTGCTGTATTCACGAGTAACAACAATGGCCTTATCTTGGCTGCAGATATTGGTGGCCAGAAGTTTCGCTATACGGCGAAGTAATTAATGCGTGGCGACCTATGTGCACCAGTTGTCCACCGGGTTCTTTGCCGACTCGTTTACGTGTAACCAATCGATTGCGGGCTGGCTTGTGTTGTTTTGCGCGGTTGCTTGGGTATTTTTGAGTGCGGCTTTGCCCCAAGAAAGTCGCCAACTAGCTTGCTCGTGCACCATCCAATGGCAGCGGTGTTGGCATTGTGTCATCTTCTGGCACCATGAACTCGAGTGATGTGATCCACGCCCGCGGAATCTTCTGCACAGCGCCCACTTGATCTGGGCCGCGTGAATCAGTCAGTGCGACAAATTGCTCGCACTCATGTATTAGAAGGCCAACTGTGTGAACTGTTGCAAGTGGCCTCAGCGCGAATTCAACCATGTCTTCGGTGTCTTCCCACCCTGGGCCGCCTCGGGCCTCTGCGTCGACCCATGTCACAGAGACGACTGGCCAATTGCGAGCGAGCACAATATCGGTATCGGTTGAGTGGGTTGAGCTCGCGCAGTCGTTCTGTGGTCTGATGTGTGGCATTTGGATCCTCCAACGTTGATAATGCCGCTTCCGGCCGAGATGTTTCGGGGCATCGAGGTAGACTGACGGATGTGCCGGTAGCGTGCTCAAAAAAGGCCTTTTTTCACGGTCTTCTCACTCTTTCTTTCTCAGCAGCAGGATGGATCCATGCAACTCAGTCGATTGGCCCAAACCGTAGCGTGTGTAGCATGTGTGGCCTGTACCAAGACGCAAGGGCAAGCCCCGCCGGATCCTGGCCGGCTCCCTGACCCCACAATTCACTTGCCCTCAGGGAGTGAGTGGAAAGTGCAGATAGAGATGCTTGCTGGCGATCCCATAGAGCACCCGGTTCTTGCGGCAGTGGTTGTCGGTGATGTTGATGCGCTTCGAGCGGCTTTGAATGCCGGGTATTCAGTGCATACTCAGGTGCCTCATGATGGCGGATCCCTTGTGCAGCTGGCGTGTATTTACAGTCAAAGCGATTGCCTTTCGGTTCTTATTTCCCATGGCGGTGATGTCAACGCAATGGGTGGACGCGAAAACTTGACGCCGCTGATCAATGCGACCACATCCAAGTGTCACGCCTGTCTTTCTGTGTTACTGGCTCATGGTGCTGACCCAAACGGTCTCGGCGGAGCACCGACCAGCCGCGAACGTATTTCTCCGCTCGGAAATGCTGCTGCGGTGAATGACCCAGTAGCCATTGGAGTATTGGTCAAGGCTGGGGCTCATGTAGATGGTTCAGTAGGTTCTGTTTCGCCATTGATCATGGCCGCTGCGCGATGCAATATCGAAGCAGTTCATGCGCTGCTTGCCCACGGTGCCAATGCGAACATTGCAAGTGCAGATAATTCGATGACTCCGCTGACGGCGTCTTGCAAGGCCGCGTGTCCTTCAGTGATGTCAATACTGCTTGGCCATGGAGCGAATCCTCACGGTGAACTTAAGGATGGTGTGACGCCGCTGATGCAAGCAGCATGGTGGGGCAGCGCAGAATGTATTGCGGTCTTGCTCAAGCATGAACCTGACTTTCTCGCCGTCGATCATGGTGGTCACGATGCTGTGATGAATGCAGCGCTTCGTGGGCATGATCACATTGTGCAGATGCTGCTTGCAGCAGGAGCCAAGGCGGACCGCGCTAATGCCAACGGATGGACGCCCCTCATGTTTGCATCTCGTAACGGTAATGCGGCGTGCGTCAAGACGCTGCTCGATAATCATGCTGACCCGAACGTGAAGCCCAACGGCTGGACGCCGCTCAAGGAAGCCGCTCGGCACTGTCATGCGAGTACTCTCGAGGTCTTGCTTGAAGGGGGCGGAGATCCACTGTTTCGCGACCAAAATGGCTGGTCTGCGCTGGATGACGCTGCTCGCTATGGCTGTCCTGGCTGTGTTAAGATTTTGCTTGATACGAACATGTTCGATGCTGAAGCAAGAAACAAAGCGGTCGAGAACATTGAAGAGTCCGCGGGGCATCATCATATTTCGAAGCTGCGATCTAACGCGATTCGGAATTGTCGCACGCTCTTGCAGCAGAGCGTGCCGAAGGTCGGGAAGGACAGCTGATGGAATTCATTCCACACGAAATCGATGGCGACGTCATGATCTTGAGGGCCGAAGGTGGACTTGATGCCTCAAACGCTTCTGAGTTTATGGACCAAGTCAAGGCAATGACAGAGGGGGGATTCAGTCGCTTGATTATTGATTGCGTTGATTTGACGCACATCTCTAGCATCGGGCTTGGCGTGCTCTTTCGAACGCACGCCCGGGCGGCCAAGCTTGGCGGCCAGGTGAAGTTGTGCAACGTGTCCGGCATGCCAATGCAGGTGTTGACTGTGATGCGGCTGAACCGAGTCTTTGGTATCTACCAAGATGTCGATCAAGCACGGCTGTCATTTCGAAGCGAAGACTGAGTGTGCAGTATTGAGGCAGTTGTGCGTTCGTGCGATCACAGCGTACTGAATAGAAGGCAATTGGGTTAACTGGGCAACTGTCTCCACGGCGGTAGTAGGTGAGGCCACCAACATCGTTGCATTGAATCTCGGATTTAAAGGACTGATTATCGCAGTTCGATTGTAAGCAGTCGCAACGGTCGAGATTGGGCCGGTTTCTCCCCAGTCGGAAGTGTCGATGCCGTCGGAGTGGTAGGTGCGGGCGATCTCTTGCTGCTCTGGGACTGGGGGTACGTGCATTCGTCAGCGGACTTCGATAGTGATCGACGTGTAGACATTGATGACCTGCTCTCAATGATTGTTCTTTGGAATTGAGCATGGCTGTCTCAGGTGACATCTGTGGTACGAGTCGAACTGCAACTCATTGATAGACATCCTCAGTGCATATCGGTCCTGATTGTGCGATGAGTGAACTGGGTTTCTAGGACAGAGATCTCAAGAAATAACCTGAGGTCTTGGTAGTCTGCTCACATGATGCATCAATTCATCTTGGCCGCAGCTATGCTCGGCGGGGCAGC
>CAVOCO010000119.1:0-4898 GCA_963694215.1 Phycisphaerae bacterium | reverse complement strand
CTATGAGATGATGAAGGTGTATGAACAAAGAGTGCAAGATGGCAGCCGCGATGCGATGGCCGCCATGACATCTCTTGAGCCGCCAGCGCTTGGTGATGCCAAGGAATTGGAACGAGCACACGAGCACATGGTTGATTCGGTGCGTGATCGCATTGAGGAAAGGCGACGTGCTGGCGAGTTCCGAGACGATCCGGGTGGCTTGCGTGAAGCGTGGCAAGATGCCATGGATGAGGCTGATCGGGAATTAAAGCAAATCCAGCGCGACAATGCTCAAGTAGAAGGGTGGGACGCGGCGTTTCGAGAGCAGGCGGTTGTGCTTGCTATTTGGTACGAAACCCGGGCCGATATGGATGCGCAGTTGCTGGCCGGATTCGGGACACTTGTGGGCCCAGAACGGCATGAGCAGCTCTCACGCTGGTGGCTGAAGACACGGCTCTCCTCTGCTATCACACGCTCGCGGCTCTCAGGTGAGGCATACGATCCATTTTCGCACGTGCTGCTCAAAAATGACGCAGTAGATTTTGCTCGAGACGCATGGGAAGCGGCGCACATAACATTGCTCGATACGCGCGATGCCGCTATTCGGCGGGTTCCACTTGTCGCCGCAGATGCAATTTCTCGAGGCAACTTGCAATCATTGCGACGTGCGTTCGCCGAGGCCATGGCGGGGCGTGAAGATGTGCGAGAGCATGCATTGGAAGGGGCCAAGGCAGTCGCGGTGTTGCTCGACGATGCTGCTGCTATCGCGTATGAGCAAGCATCAAGTCAGAAGGCTTTTCCTGCAGCATGGCGACGCGGCCGCGCATCGCGATCACTTGTGGCGGCAAGATCATTGTCATCACTCGACGAGGCGCAGAAGGCCTTGCTCGCCGCGATGCAGCTTGAGCATGAGCAGCTCGTTGATGATCTACGTGATGAACACATCCGAGCGGTCCGCGCTGAGGAAGGCAATCTTCTCGCAGCCCAGGATCTGCGCCGGTCAGTCGTGTTGTTCAGCGGGGCTGAAGTCACTCCGCAGTCCACGCCGCTGCTTGATGCATCGAAGCACGACCGTCGGGGACTCTCAGACGACACCATGAGTCGTTTGCAGTTGATCTTGACCGAGTCGCAGTGGCGGACCGTTCCAGGCACGCAAACCCAGCCAGCTCACGACTAGCGTCGTTGTTTACGAGATTTGGTGCTGAGCTGTCCACAGGCTGCCATAACATTTCGGCCCCTGGTTTGGCGGCGGTTGACAGCAAGTCCTGCAGCTGCGGCTGCTTCGATGAACTGCGTTACGTCATCTTCTGGCGGGGCCGGCCAGGGCGAATTGACTATGGGGTTGTACGGAATGACATTGAGCCGGCATGGAAGCGTACCAACCCATTCGGCAAGTTCATTGGCGTGAGCTGCTGCGTCATTGACTGTTGGAATCAGCACGTACTCCAGTAGAATTGGTCGCCCGCCAGCCTCTATCCACTCTTCAAGCGCACTACGCAGCATGTCCATCGGTACGGCGCGATTGAGGGGCATGATCTCGCTGCGAATGGTGTCATTGGGCGCATTGACTGAGACAGCAAGACGGAGTTGGTGCATGCCATCACGCTGCATGAATTCGGTGAATCGGCGAATGCCATCCGCGAGGCCCACAGTCGAAACCCCAATGCGGCTTGCCGGGATTGCGGCTGCATTGTGGTCAGTGAGCACTTCAATGGCCGCCAGTACGGCGTCAAGATTGTCCATGGGTTCGCCCATGCCCATGAACACGAGGTTTGTAATTTTTGCATTAAGTTCGTGTGTGGCATGGTGCCACTGGGCCACAATTTCTGCGGTGGTGAGGTTTCGAACACGGCCCATCGTGGCTGTCTGGCAGAACGTGCACCCCATCGCGCAGCCCACTTGACTTGAGAGGCATAGGGTTTGCCGGACCCGCCCAGATCGACCTTCAATTGGCATGATGACCGACTCAGTCTCGCGTCCATCGAGATGCCGGAGCAAGAACTTTCGGGTGGCGTCCTCCTGAGTCACGCATGTCACGACCCGCCCTGAGCCAGCAATGGACGGGTGGCTGCCATATCGATGGAATTTTCGATAGGCCTCCGTTGCCTCGTCTTGGCTCACGCCTGCTTCGGAAAGCCAACGCTCGAGAGTGGCGGTCAAAAGTGCGTCCGGCTCATGCATCTGCTGAGGATACCAGCGGGGGCTCTGTACACTGCACACTTCTTCGGTGAAAGGAGCCGCGCTGTGTCTGATCGGACCATTCTTATTACTGGGGCCGCTGGCGAAATTGGCCACGGTTTGATCAATGCGTTTGCCGGGCAGCCAGGCATTCGGCTCATTGCAATGGACCTTCGAGAGGTTCCAGCAGAACTACACCATAAGGTTGACTCGGTCCATCAGGGTGATATATGCGATCGTGCATTTATTGAACACGTCATTTCACTGCACCGTGTCAATGAGATCATGCATCTTGCTGCTCTTCTGAGTACATCCGCCGAGCGTGCCCCCGAGCAAGCGCACGAAGTCAATGTGCAGGGCACCTTCAACCTCATGCGTACCGCGGCAGAGCAGGCGCAGGCGTATGACGAGCCGGTTCGATTTGTCTTCCCAAGTACAATTGCGATCTACGGGGTAGACCCGAGTGAGAAGAATGAACTCGACCCTGTTCGTGAGTTTCAAGCGTTGCGACCAATCACGATGTACGGGGCAAATAAACTTTACTGCGAGGCGATGGGTCGGTACTACGGACGGTATTACCGTTCCATTACGCGAGGCAACCGACGCCCACCAATCGACTTTCGCTGCTTGAGATTGCCTGGCATTATTTCAGCCGAGACCGTGCCCGTTGGCGGCACGAGCGATTATGTGCCTGAGATGATTCACGCTTCTGCTCGGGGCGAGCCGTGCGTGTGTTTTGTTCGAGCTGACACGAGTTTGCCTTGGATGATGATGCCAGAGTGTGTCGCTGCAATTCTCAAAATCGCCGAGGCGCCCGCCCTACCTCGCTGTGTGTACAACGTAGCCTCATTCTCGGCAACTGCTGGTGATTTTGCCGAGTGCGTCGAGCGTCAGTTTCCGAGTGCTGAAATTACCTTTGAACCACATTCAGGCCGTCAGTCGCTGGTTGACACGTGGCCAGCAGACGTCGATTGTCTCCGCGCCCGTGAGGACTGGGGATATGAGCCACGATGGACGCTTGAGCAGGCCATGACTGAATACATCGTGCCCACAGTACGAGCCCGATACGGCAAAGCCCCCGTATCCGAAGGAGCAACAACATGACTACCACACGCATATCTGGCAACGCAGTATTTGAGCACCGCACCCGCGTGGTACTGGACGAATTGGAATCGAACGGCCAGTACAAGCATCTCCAAATGATCGAAGGCCCAATGGGCGCTAGTATCGACATTCGGGGTATGGGGACAGTCGACTGTTTCTGCTCAAACAATTACCTCGGCCTTGCCAACCACCCAGAGGTGGTTGATGCAGGTATTGAGGCGCTCAAAAAGTGGGGGGCCGGAACCGCTTCAGTACGGTTCATTTGCGGCACGTTCACAGCCCACGAACAACTTGAGAATCAGATTGCATCATTCCTTGGTGTCGAGGCTTCGTACACATTTGTCTCGTGCTGGACAGCCACCGAGGCATTGTTTGCCACTGTGTGTGAACCGGGTGACGTCATCGTGAGTGATGCCTTGAACCATGCATGCATCATTGATGCGATGCGGCTCACAACCGTTATTAAGAAGGGCGTGCACAAGGCGGTGTACAAGCATTCTGATATGGATCACTGCCGCGAAGTCTTGACGAAAGCCCGCGAAACCGCTGGTGATACGGGCGTCATTTGGCTTGTGACCGACGGCGTTTTTTCAATGGAGGGTGATCTTGGCAACTTGCCTGGCCTTCGCACGCTCTGTGATGAATTCGGCGCTATGTTGGTGGTAGATGATTCACACGGCACTGGCGTGATGGGTGATACAGGACGTGGTACGCACGAGTACTGGGGCATGGATCCTGCGCAGATCGATGTCTTCACCGGCACGCTGGGGAAAGCACTTGGTGGCGGGGCAGGTGGCTACCTTGCTGGCACAAAGACAGCCATGGAGATGATCGTGCAGCGAGCACGACCAACGCTCTTTAGTAATGCATTGCCATGTACGGTGGCTGCATCTGCCAAGAGGGCGATAGAGGTGCTTGATCGCGAGCCCGAGCGGGTTGCGAAGTTGCGTGCCAATACCGCCAAGGCACGCGAAGGCATTTGCGGGGTAGGCTTTGCAGTGCTTGATTCACCAACGGCAATTTGCCCGATCATCGTTCACGACACGGCCAAAGCCATCGCAATGAGCAAGCGATTGCTTGAAATGGGCTCGTTTGCTATTGGATTTGGATACCCAGTGGTGCCAGAAGGTGAAGCGCGAATCAGAGTGCAAATCAGTGCTGCCCACGAGGACGAGCATCTCGATCGCCTCATTAAGAATCTGGTGAGGTTGAAGGCGGAGTATTGAGCGGCTCTCGCCCGCGTCCTAGCAGTCGCCCCAGTACTCTAGAAAGTTCAAGAGGTCGGTTACACCGACGACGCCGTCGCCGTTGAGATCCATGTCCGCATCGCTGCTGCCCCAGGCGGCAAGTATGGCCAGTAGGTCATTGGCCCCGACCATGCCGTCGCCATCAAAGTCGCCGGGGCACTCATTGGGCTGCGGGTCATAGGTCCCGTCCGGGAGTACGCTGGCCTGGCTCCACTGCGGGTCGCTCAGCATCGCCGCCATGGTCGGGTTGTGCTGCTGCAGGAGGGCGGCGGTTGGGAGTTCCCACTCGTTGGCAATTTCAGAAATCCGCCATGGATAGTTTTGCCCCCCAAGCAACGACGTCAGTGCCCAGTAGTGGTACTCGGTAATCTTGCAGGCGTAGTCGCAGGT
>CAVOCO010000118.1:0-4907 GCA_963694215.1 Phycisphaerae bacterium | reverse complement strand
ATTGTCGAGGCGCCAGAAGCACCCGGATATGAAATCGAACACGAGATCAACCGCGGTGCCCAGGGAGCCGTCTTCAAAGCGAGACAAATAGCCACTCGCCGGCAAGTCGCGCTCAAGGTGCTGCTTCGCGGCGCCTTCGCCTCGGATCGACAACGCATCCGATTCGAGCGTGAAGTTGAAATGGTCGCGGCTCTCAAGCACCCCAACATCGTCACGATCTATGACAGCGGCCTGACCCATGACGGCCGCGCCTGGCTAGCCATGGAGTACGTCGATGGCGAACCGATGGACGGCTGGATCGGACGCCATGAGTGCAGTGGGGTCGAACCACGCCGCCGCATGATCGCATCGCTCATTGCCACCACGTGCGATGGTGTAGTCGCGGCTCATCAGCGCGGCATTATTCATCGCGATCTCAAGCCCGACAATGTACTCGTCGACTCCGATGGTGTCCCTCATATTCTTGACTTCGGTCTTGCAAAGCCAGTTGACGCTTCGCAGTGGGACTCGTCCCAACTCAACGTCACCAATGCTGGCGAGTTCATGGGTACCTTCGCCTACGCATCGCCCGAGCAAGTATCGGGCGATCCAGATCGTATTGATGTGCGAACTGATGTCTTTGCGCTTGGTGTCATGCTCTACGAAGCATTGCTCGGCGCGAGGCCCTACGTACTAGAGGGAGCCATCGCTGATGTAGTCAAGACGATTTCTGAAGGCGTTCCAATCGCGCCGCGTAGCGTTGACGCTTCGCTTGATCAAGATCTTGAAACTATTCTGCTGCGTGCACTCGACCGAGATACAGAACGCAGATACCAGAGCCCAGCCGACCTTGCACGAGACCTTCGACACTGGCTCGCACGCGAGCCAATTGAAGCACGACGCGACGATGCTTGGTATGTCGCTCGCAAGACGCTCCGAAAGCACTGGCTCGCCGTCACCCTTGGTACGGCCGCGGTGGGCGTACTGATCGCATTTGGCATCATCATGTTTGTCGCTTGGGACCGCTCAACGGAAGCCAACCGCCGACTCACAGGCACGGTAGAGATGGTCTCGAACGTACTGAGTTCAGCTGATTCAGAAAATCCAAACCAACCACTTGCCGCTTCAAGCGTGGGTGAGATGATGCAGCGATGGCTCACAATCGTGGATACAGACCTTAGTGACTACCCCGCTATTGCAGCATCAGTGCGGCTTGACCTCGCTGAGATCCTGATCAGCGCAGGCCGCTGGAACGAGGCCGCCGATGCAATCGAACAGGCCGCCAGTACACTGAACCTCGACCCAGCCACACCATCACTTGAAGCTGGACGTCTGCTACACGACCGCGGCCGGCTGCATTACAAACGACGAGACATGTCGCTCGCCGCTGCTGATTACACAGCAGCGCTCTCGCACCGTCGTGCAATAGCACCAGAGAGCGAGCAAACCGCTGACACCATGCATCATCTTGCCTCCGTGCTGCGAGCCAATGGCTCACCGAAAGAATCGGACGACTTGTTCGAAGATGCACTGGTACGTCACCGCAAACTGCTGGGCAACGCCCACGGCGAGGTGGCTGCCGCCCGCCACCGAGCAGCACTTGGCAATTTGCTCAACAGCATTGCAGTCGGCCACATGGTCAATGAACCACAGATTGCATTGCCCCTGCTTCAAGAAGCACGAGAGCTGCTTGAAATCGATTCAGCAGATCCAACACGCGATTGGCGAATTGCGAGTCTTCGCCACAATGTAGGCGACTGCCTCGCCCGTCTTCATCGACTTGATGAAGCGCGCATGG
Organism: Phycisphaerae bacterium; assembly: GCA_963694215.1. GTDB lineage: Bacteria > Planctomycetota > Phycisphaerae > Phycisphaerales > SM1A02 > UBA12567. The sequence goes on along the minus strand of CAVOCO010000118.1, from coordinate 3,130 downwards.
AGTTGACACAAGCATTCGCAATCAAAAAACTCCAGGGCAACCGGCTTTCCATGGCCAACACAGAGGCGGCGATGGCGCGGCTATCACTTCGATCAGAGGATGCGGCCGCGGCTCATCACCATCTTGAAGCCGCCCAAACACTCAGAGCCGACCGGCTTCCCGCCGGGCATCCATCGCGGCGCGATGAAGCACATATTGAAATTGAGATCCTTCTTCTTAATGGCAAACTTGATGATGCCGAGTCACTGCTCAGTCGCCAACCAGAGGCTCTTTCGCCCGCATCTCAAGCGGTCCTATTGCGGCTTGAAGGATTACTGACGGCTGCTCGGGGGCAGATCGACCGCGCGATTGCTCAGCTGCAAGTGGCCTGGAACACCTCCGCCTCGACAACTGGCGAGCAGAGTCCACAATGTCGCAAGGTCGCTGCGGATCTTGTGAAGCTCTTTCGAGCCAAGGGCAACATCGATGAAGCAAACCACTATCTCAAGTTGTCAGCGCCGCCGCAGTAGGAGTGCGAGCACTCCCAACTGGCTCCCGCTCTATGGGTCAGCGGCGTCGACGTCGACCCAACGCGGCAAGGCCAAGCACAGCAAGCCCCGCAGGTGCTGGGACAGGCATTGATTCCACACCTTGCAAGCCTATCTCATACCGCCCAATATTGGCGGTGTCAGTCGCCGGTGTCCATCCACTGAGTGGGGAGTGAGCCCACTCACCATTCGGTGTGATTTGCCCAAACTGATTTTCCAACAAACCCATTTCAAACAGTGGAACCATCTCGTTGCCACTCAGCACGGTCGCCTCGCTCATTGCCGAAGTAATGGCGAGATAGTAGATACCAGCCTCGGTAAACAACGCGTTCCCATGGCCATCGTCGTTGACAATTTTGGCATTCAAATTGTCTGCGTTAAGATTGTTCATCGCCATGATTCCAAGACCTGTTTCATTGAAGAGGTACAGCATGGGATCATGAAGCGGATCGTCCCCGTCTAGCCAAAACGTCTCGGCACTGAATTGCAGCGGATCCGCGATGTATATGCGGAAGAGATCTTGGTAGTCCCCTTCACCACTAACGAATCCACCTCCACCCTTGATTTCGCCTTTGATGACGCCGACAACGCCAGTTCCTGAACTAGTTGAGACATTCGATGCAGTAGTCAGCGAGTTTCCCGCATCACCGCCCGGTGGCTCATCAAAGACAGGACCTGCAGTCGCTGATCCCGTGACAATCGCCACGGCGACCAACCCACTTTTTGTACTTAAACGCATTGGTAAGGGCTCCCAAATCTTGCTCTCTTGCACACCCACCGTACTCAATACGAGTAGAAAGGCAATCACAGTTTCCAAAAATCATGCGAGAGGTCCTGCGGGGCCTTTGTCCCCACTACTGCACGCCCGTGAACTTGCTCAGCAGGCCTTACACGCATTTAATCGCGTCAGAAGTGCCCCGACACCGGGCCAAGTGTCATCATCCCAGGGGCGAGGCCCAATACCCCCCTTGCACTCTGAATCCTTGCAGAATGCAGCAAAACAGCATCTAAACACCTGCACTCATGTTGCTCAGAGAGCAGCTCAGATGCAAAAGCACATATTGACCCGAATAAGCCAAAAGCCGGAAGCCGATTGCTCGACTTCCGACTTCTAACTCAAAGTATGGCGATCGTGGCATACTCTCAGGACCAGTTCTCAAGAACGATCAGCAGATCGCCCAGATCAATGACGCCGCTTTCGTCTGCGTCCACGGAATCACAGTCGTTGTCGATGCCGTCGCACACCTCGCCCCAAAGGCCGATCATGAAGATCAGGTCATCAATATCCACGAGACCGTTGAGGTCAAAGTCACCCGGTTCCCTAATGATGCACACTGGAAGATCGAGGCACACCATCTCGGTGCAAACAACACCTGTACTGAAAGTGATCTCGAAGTCGATGCACACGGTTGAACCCTGTGTGGCGCCAGTGAGCACTGAATCAAAGGACCATGAGTGCAGCGGTGGCAATGCCATCGCGATGTGGTCAGGCGTCAAGTTCTTGCCGGCAGGCGGCGTCATCGTAACACTCGTGATGGTGTGCATGGAGTCCATATTGCTCACACCGAATGTCAGGTCGAACTCGAAGGGAGCGAAGACTGTGCCACATTCCATATTGAGCACTTGCACGAGTGGGCAGTCCGCGACTGGGTCGGGTTCATCAGCGATTCGAGTCACAACCAAGTCACCCAAGAGCGTCTTGTCTTGGATGCTAAGGTTGTTGTTGTAGTCGATGAGCCAGCTGTCGACGACCGAACCACCTGTGGCAGGCAAACCTTGGAAACCGTAGATGTTGTCGCCGGCACCAAGGTGCAACGCGTCGCCCGAGGCCCAAACTTGGCTTGGCTTGGCATCGACACCACCAGCAGCAGACTGCGGAATGCCAATATCAAAGGTGTGCGAGGTCAGCACCCAACCGCTAGACGTGCACTCATACTCCAGTACGCGAGCCTTATGGGCACTCACGTTGTTGATGCCAGCCTGGGACCGCTCGCCAAGCACGAGCGTGCCCTCATCGCTGAAGTCGATGTCAGCAACAGGTGAGGAGAAGGCGTAGTTGCCATCTACGTAGTAGTCGGGAAGCGTAATCTCGAGTTGCTCGGCACTGGCAATAGGTGCGCCGACACCGTCAAGCTTGACAGACCAGATCTGGTTGTTGCTGGTGCTGACATTGTTCATGTCCTCGTTCCACAAGCCGTAGTAGAGATGCTCACCATTGACTTCCAAACCAAAAGGTCGATCGCCAAGGGCAACTGGGCCGGGGGCACCAGACCATGGCGCGCCGTGGTCGAAGGTGTCGAGAATTGCGCCAGTTGCGTGGTCAAGTCGATAGATCAGTCCATCCTCAAAGCTGCTGACGAAGAACTGATTATGTTCGCAGTCATACGTAATGGAACCAAGGCTGCTGTTAGAAGTTGGAAGAACGGCGAAGGTGCTGATGGCCGCTGAGTGCGTATCGATGCGGTACACAGCACCCCAGCCTGATGGACCCATGTAGTCGAAGTTCCAGGTTTTCGATGCCGTTACGAAGATATTTCCCTCTTCGTCAATGGCGAGGCCCATGATGCTGCCAAGATTGGCGGCGGTCCAGCTTGCGTGGTTGT
>CAVOCO010000117.1:0-4947 GCA_963694215.1 Phycisphaerae bacterium | reverse complement strand
ACAAGCACCGCGTCTCCTTCGAGTGTTTCGGTCTTGGACTCATCCGCGACGCTTGCAATGCTGACGGTGACACCACTGTCCGTTTTATCGATTGCTGTTGTGACATGGCCTGGTTTAAAGGAAATGCCTTGTTTCTTGAAGATTTTGAACGCTTCCTTGGAGACGTCTTCGTCTTCAACAGGCAGGATGCGATCGAGCATTTCAATAACAGTAACGTCGGTTCCCATGGCGTTATAAAACCAGGCAAACTCCATGCCGATGGCGCCACTACCGACGACTATCAACCTTTCGGGCCGAGAGGGCGCTACCATGGCATCTTGTGAACTCCAAATACGCTCATGGTCAAAGGCTGCAAATGGAAGCTCGCGTGGCGCGGCGCCAGTCGCGATTACAATTCGATCTGCTGTGATCTGTTGTGTGACCTCGTTGCCGGTGCCGTGGTAGTAGTCATCATCGGCCGCCAAGATGTCGATCTTGCAGGGGGCGTCACCAACCCGCCCAGCCATAATGCGGGCGTGCCCCTCAATGTGGGTAATGCCGTTCTTCTTCATGAGGAAGCTCACACCGCCATTGAGCTTCTTGCTTATGCCGCGACTTTTGGCAATGATGGTAGGCCAGTCTTGAGTGGCCTTGTCAAAGTTGATGCCCCACTCCTTGCCATGCGTGACGGCCTCATTCCAGAGTTCGGCGTTGTGGAGCAACGCTTTACTTGGGATACATCCCCAGTTGAGGCATACGCCGCCAAGCTTGTTTCGTTCAATAATGGCAGTTTTCATGCCAAGTTGAGCACTGCGGATAGCGCCGACGTATCCGCCGGGGCCACCGCCGATAACGATGAGATCGAAGTGATTGTCAGATGCCACAAGATGGCTCCCAATACAAGGGACGAGGTGGGTATTCCTGGGGGTCTCAACGCCCAGATTGAGGATTCTATCGTGCTCACTGAATCGGTGACCGGATTGGGTGTCTCGCGTTGACGGCTACATGGCTGTGCAAGTACGATTCCCGGTCATTCAAGTTGAGCAAGAATAGGAAATCCCCGTGCGAACTGCACTTGTCAGTGACATTCATGGCAACCTTGAAGCACTCAATGTGGTGCTCGACGATATTGATCGTCGGACGGTTGATCGCATCATTAGTCTTGGTGACATTCTTGGCTATGGGCCTGACCCGGTGGCCTGTGTTGATCTTGTGGCTGAGCGCTGCGCCTGGTCGCTTATGGGGAACCATGATTACGGCGCGCTCTATGAGCCGACCAACTTCAACGCAGCTGCCGAACAAGCGGCGTATTGGACGCGGGCGCAGCTTGAACTGGAAGAAGACGAGACTGCTGCGGCGCAGCGGTGGGAGATTCTTGGGCGTCTTCGTGTCCGAACGTGCTTCAACGACTTCCTGTGTGTTCATGGCTCGCCGCGGCGGCCCATCAACGAGTACATTTTCCCAGAGGATGCAATCAATTCTCCGGTGAAGATGAAGCAGCTGTTTGATCACGTGCCGCAGTACTGCCTTGTAGGACACACCCATGTTCCAGGTGTGTTTACCGATGAACCAGATTTCTATGGTCCAGAAGATATGGATGATCGCACGTGGAAGTTCACGGGCGAAGGGAAGTGCATCATTAATCCTGGGTCTGTTGGTCAACCCCGAGACTTGGATCCACGGTCGAGTTATGCCATTCTTGATGAAGACGCAAAGTCGGTCGAGTTCTTCCGACTCGAATATGACATCGATGCAGTGGTAAATAAGATATATGCGATCCCGGAGCTGACCAATTGGTTGGGCGACCGGTTGATCGAAGGACGCTAAATCATGGCGAAAACGAGTGGCTCTAATGACCCTCGCGCGGCTGCTGCCGCGCGACTTCGACGTCTGATTCCAATTGGCGCTGGACTCGTAATTCTTATCATCGTGATCTTGATTGCCACGGCGCCACGGTCTGGTCGTGGTGTTGACGCTACTGCAACAACGCCCCAAGCCACACCAGCTCTTGCCCAAACGCCAGTTGCAGAATCTACGCCTGCACCTGAGGCTGAAGACAAGACTGAAATAAAGCAAGCTCCCCCCGCCGTCGTTGCCAAACCGGTTGACACCACCGACAATCAATCGGTCGATGGCTTGCATGTGCGGCTTCACAAGATTGATCTTTCAGCTCCCACACTTGCGACTATTGGTGGTCTTGATGACCCCGCGGCTGCAAAAATGGAACTGCAATTTAGTCGACAGGGTGCTGGCATTGTTCGCATTCCATTTGCCAACATGTGGACGACGGTGACAGCACGGCGTCAGGCTCAAAAATGGTACGCAGCTCGTGGTACCGACCAAGCCGACTCTGTTGAATTGCCAGCTGAAGAGTTCAGACTCAAACTGGCGCAAGAGTCACTCGTTCCTATGGGTGGTGAGCTGATCACTATTCCGTTGCTTTCTGCCCGCAGTATTACGATCAATGGCACCGAGCTCAATTTGGTCCCAGCGGCTTGCTGGAAGTCAGATGGTGTTGGTCGCTTTGTGGCTGAAGTACTCAATGGTCAAGATGAGCCCATTGTTCGGATCGAACGGACATGGCGGTTGGATCAGTGGGACATAGAGCTTGATCAGCAGATCGTGAACCTCACGAGCGAAGATCTCGTCATTCGCTGGTCACAGTATGGCCCGCCCAACTTGACGGCAGACCGGGCTCGATACATGGACCGTCGCCGAATGCGATTTGGCTATTTGCTTGGCCAAGAGCATGATCCTGATCGACTTGCAGGCGTCGTGTCCGATGGGGCCATGCTTCTAGAGCTGACTGATGTGGCCGACGAGGGTAATTCGCCCGTGTTGTGGCCCAATGAGTTGTCCAAAGAAGAGGGCTACGAACTGTCGTGGTTTGCATCGACCAATCGATATTTCGCCATGGCGATTCATCCGTTGCTCGATGATGAAGGTCGTGGTGATTTGGCGTTTGGTGATGTCGTCGGAGAAATCACGCGGTACACCTCGAGGGTCAACGATGAGCCAATCATTCTGATCGGATTGATGTGGCCAGCTGGTGGCGCACCGGACGCAGTATTGAAAGCAGGCGATGCAAAATCACTCTCCATGGGTGTATACGCTGGCCCGCTCGAGCAGTCCATTCTTGCAGGCGATCAGCCTTACAAGGCGCTCAACATGAAGGGCTTGATTCTGTATCAGATGTCAAGCTTCTGTGCTATCTGCACATTCCAGTGGCTTGCTCACATCTTGCTCGCTGTCTTAGCCTTCTTTGATCATTACGTCGTCTTTGACTGGGGCGTTGCGATCATTCTGCTCGTGGTGTGTGTACGAACCTTGCTGCACCCCATTACTCGACGTAGTCAGATGGGCATGCAGAAGTTTGGCCGGCAGATGCAGAAGATGAAGCCAGAGATGGACAAGCTTCAGAAGAAGTACCCAGGTGACAAGAAGAAGATCCAAGAAGAGCAAATGCGACTCTTCCGCGAACGTGGAATCAACCCACTACAAATGCTTGGCTGTTTGCCGATGTTCTTGCAAATGCCAATTTGGGTTGCCTTGTATGCGGGTCTATACTTCTCATTTGATTTGCGGCAAGAGCCTGCATTCTGGGGTGTATTCCAAGATTTCTGGGGCTGGCCCTTCCTTGCAGATCTTGCCTCACCAGATCACTTCTTCTGGGAAGCATCTGAGCCATTCAAGTTCATGCTCTGGAACATCACCGGAATCAACCTGCTCCCACTCCTGATGGGCGGGGTGTTCTTCTTCCAACAAAAGTACATGACGCCAAGCACGAGCATGTCATCTGAACAAGAAACGCAGCAGAAGATCATGCGTGTCATGATGGTTGTGCTGTTCCCGATCATGCTGTATAGCGCACCATCAGGCTTGACGCTGTACATCCTGACATCGAGTACGGTGGGCATTCTGGAGAGTCGACACATTCGCAAGAAAGTAGAGGCGATGGACTTCGACATGATTCAGACCAAGCCTGTGCCTGCAACGAGTCGTGCCGCGAAAGATCCCAAGGTTCGCGCGTACACCAAGATGATGGATCGCCGCAAGCAAAAGCGGAGCAGTGGTCCAGAGAAGAACTTTAAGAAGCGAAAGTGATGTCAACCCCGTTGGCCACATTGATGCTCCGTGGATCTTGAAAGCACCATCATTGCTGTCTCCTCGCCCCCGGGTCCGTCGGCCATTGGGCTGATTCGCTTGAGTGGCCAAGAGGCTGGCCTCATTCTTAACACCGTATGTGGTGGCATTAATCTTGAGCACCGCCGTGTGCAGCACGCCCGGCTGAACGTAGCGGAGTGGTTCGTTCCCATCACCGTGCTGTGTATGCCAGGCCCCCACTCATACACAACCGAGGACACGGTTGAATTGGAACTGCCGGGTAACCCCCTTCTGCTCGAACACGTCATTGATGCCATGATTGATGCCAGCAAGCAGCTTGGGCTTGCTGCGCGGCGAGCACATCCGGGCGAGTTCACATTTCGCGCATGGCATCATGGCCGCCTATCCCTAGACGGGGCTGAGGCGGTTGCTTCCATCATCGCTGCGGAGTCAGAGGAAGAACTTGTTGCCGCGCATCATGCCTTTGAGGGCGAGATTGGTCAGTCGCTTCTTCCCGTGGCAGATCAACTTGCTGAAACACTTGCGCTACTCGAGACCGGCATCGACTTTTCTGATGAGGAAGACGTCGTCATTCTCTCTGTAGGTGATTTCTCGGCGCGGCTCCTGCGCGTACTCAGCGATCTGAACGCAGTACTTGAATCTGGTCGCGGTTCCGAAGCAATCGATGCCCGGCCTCGCGTAGTCTTGCGTGGCCCGGCCAACGCTGGGAAATCTACGCTCTTTAACGCCTTGCTTGGGCAGGATCGTGTTGTGTCTCATGATCTCCCGGGGACAACTCGAGATGTCATTGTCGAGCCATGCATACTGGGTGGCTTGGACGCATTGCTTGTTGACACACCTGGC
>CAVOCO010000116.1:0-4952 GCA_963694215.1 Phycisphaerae bacterium | reverse complement strand
TTGTTGATGCGAAGCAGGCCGAGAAAGGCGGAAGTGGCGGTGGAGGGTCAGGCGAGGAAATGAATCGTGACTCCGCCATTGCCATGACCAAATCAACTCCACTGACAGCCGAGCAGGTGCAGCAGTTTGGGCGTTGGCTTGGGGCAGATGAGGAAGCCATTGATCTCATGGCTGTCCTGCAAGGAGACTATGAGCTCAAGGCAAATGATCTGCTTGAAACACAGGGCCGCGGCATCGCCGCCATTCGCCAAAAAAAGGAGGGCGGATGGCAACTTCGGCAAGAGGGACTTCGGGCATACCGAGAAGAATCATCCAAAGCAGTTGATGCCCTTGAAGCGACGCTCTTTGCGGATCTCGCACTTGCGCTTCCAGAGGAAATTGAGCGGGCTCAAATTGAGCGCATCCGAACATCGATGGAGCGGTCTCGCCGCCGGTATCGGCTTACCAAGAATGATTGGTCCATGCGTGGACGTGGCGAAGCGACCATAGATCTCGGATCACTGATCCTCGCAACGGATCCGTCATCAATTAATGTTACAGAGCGGGCTGCTGTACTCCAGGCCTTAATTGAATATGACGCTGCAGTCGTCACGCTCGTTGATGAACTTGCTGAGCGAATTGAAGCGACCCATTCACTTGAGTCCCGCATGTGGGGTGAACAAATGGAGGAGTATTCGCCCGAAGTTCAAAAAGCCATGCGAAGCCGCTGGCAGAAACGGCGTGAGGAAGTGGGAGAAACCTCAAATGAGTTGGCCACATTGAATCGAACAATGGCTGAGGACATCTTTGCTTCATTGCCAGGGGAGGCAGGTGGAACCTTGCGTACTGCATATGAGAAGGCTGCCTATCCCGAGATATTTGGGAGTGAAAGTGTGGTAGACCAGGCTATTTTGGAAGTACGCGCTAGCACATTGACGCCGGAGCAACAACAAAAGGTCGAATCGCGATCTGACTTGTACAACCAAGAGTGGCAGCAACTTTCCCTAATGATGGTCAAGATGAAGCAGGACCAAGGCGGCGTCCGAATGTTCCCACCCACCCGCGAAGGCATGGAATCGCAATTGGAAATTCAACGGCTCCGGTATCGAAGGAATCAACTAGATCAACGCACCTTGGTGCAGATTCAGTTGCTCCTTGATCCAGCTCAAGCAGCCATCGTTGAAGCATTTGTTGATGGGTCAAAGGACGACAATTGAAGTATTGCGGTCTGGCTCTTTGTCTTGTCCTTGCTGGGTGCGGCGGTCCGACCGCAGGCACCAAGTTGGCGTACGGACCCTCTGTCACGATTGCTGTGCCAGTGGACGTGAGCGGCCCGCTGGTGTGGATTGTGACCTCGCCGATTCATGACAAGAGTGTGACGGGCAAGGTGACGATCGATCCCCGCACGCTCGTGGCACTTGAAGCGCCAGACCGAGCGACGTGGGTTGTTGCGGGCCGCGTCGATGCTGAGGGTGGCCTTGTGCTGGTCGAGGCCATGGCGAGCACACTGCGGTCTGCGGCGACGACAGATCATCTGCTGCATGTCGAAATTGGCCAGCCACTACCACGTGCCAGTTCACCAGGCCGGGCTGATGTGCAAGATGGTCGGTGGCGATGGCAGGGGTTGATTGAAGGCTCACCCAACCCCCGATACGCTATGGAACTGGTTGATCAACACGGAAAGCAGCTGGCTTTAGTTGAGATGGACGCGGCCACCGCGAGAGATCTCATGCGTCGGCTCAGCAGAACCATCCGAGCGAATCCGGCTCGGTTTACTTCACGAACACAGTAGGAGTGCGGCGCAATGATCTTGGGATTAATTCTTCTTGTGGGGGGTGTCGTCTCTGAGCCATCGCATGGCGCAGTCATGAGGATATGGCAGGTTGAGCCAGCCTTGTCTTCCTTGGCGCCACTTATCCCTGGGCAATCGCCCAATGCGTGGGTGCGAATCGACACTATTGATCTCAGCGGCGGCAACGGTGACTTCAAGCCATTCGTTGATGACTTTTTGGTACTCGTTGATGGCGACTTTATCATTGAGAAATCTGGCGACTATGCATTTCGACTGAGCAGCGATGACGGGTCGCAGTTGTGGATTGATGGTCACATGGTGATTGACCATGATGGGCTGCACGGCGCCGAACCCAAACTTGGATCTGTCACGCTCGCCAAGGGCATGTGCTCGTTTCAAGTGAAGTTCTTTGAGCGCAGCGTCGACGAGAAGTTGGTGTTGGAGTGGAAGGTTCCTGGTGCATCTGACTTTGTTGTCGTGCCGAAGGGATCGATGCAATCGACGTGGCCAGCAAATCGGGTTATTTCTTCGGGTGTGAAGCAGGTTGCTCCAGCATTTGTAAAAAAACAGGATGTTGGTCCAGAACCTAGCAGTCCACACAACCAATTGACTGCGGGTCAAAAGTCGGAAGGCTGGACGTTGCTCTTTGACGGTGCCGACGCATCCAGCATGTGGCGTGGGTACCGCAAGGAGCACCTTCCTGAGGGATGGGTGGCCAAAGACGGTCTGCTCGTACGCACTGGAGGCGGCGACATCATCACACGCGAGCAGTTTGACGACTTTGATTTCTATGTCGACTGGCGTGTTGACGCGGGCGGCAATAGCGGCATCTTCATCAACGGTACGGAAGATGGCGGCGCTATTTGGGAGACGGCGCCTGAGATGCAAATCCTTGACAACATTGGTCATTCCGACGGTATTACGGCTTTGCAATCAGCCGGAGCCAATTACGCGCTCCACGCGCCGCCAGTCGATTCAAGCCGCGGTGCGGGTCAATGGAATCGTGCTCGTATTCGCATCGAGGGAGACCACGTGCAATATTGGCTCAATGGCGTAGAGACAGCGGACTACGTCATCGGAAGTGATGATTGGAACGCGCGCGTCGCTGGTAGCAAGTTTACGCATATGCCCATGTACGGGACGAAGTCGAAGGGTCATATTGGGTTACAGGACCACGGTGACCGCGTGTCCTTTCGAAACATCCGCATTCGTCGTCTTGATGCGGCTCCAACGCTATGAGTGGCAAACCAATGGGAGACGGGGCAGGTGTACCTTTCGGGCCAGACCACACTCCGTACGCCGCTGTCGGTGGCGAGGAGGCTGTGCGGGGCTTGGTGGATTCGTTCTATGACATCATGGATTCGGATGAGTCATTTACGATCATTCGATCGATGCACCATGACCTCGCGTCCTCGCGCGACAAGTTGTTTTGGTTTCTGAGCGGCTGGCTCGGTGGCCCGCCACTCTATGCCGAACGGAAGGGACATCCTCGTCTACGACAGCGGCACGCGCCGTTCAAGATTGATGGTGATGCGGTCACGGCATGGCTCACGTGCATGGGCCGAGCAATGGATGCGCGAGACATCACAGGTGAGACGCGGACGTTCCTTGACGCCCGCTTCGATCATCTCGCCAACTTCATGCAGAATTCGGCGTAATAGGATCGGGGCTAGGCAGCTCGTGCGATGCAGCGAGTTCTTCGGGGCTAGGCAGTCCGTGCGATGCCGCAAGTTCTTGTCCCCACTCGACGACCCGCCAAAGTAGTTTTCGATCACGCCCGTTTGCATGCTTTGGGTCTTCTAAGAGCGTGTGAATATGGCTGATCCACTCAGGCCAGGCGAGGTCACCTCGCCCAGGTGGGTTCATTAGACGCTTCGCGCATCGTTCCTTCCACCGCGCAGCTTCGGAATCATTGATGATATTTGCGTGGTTTCGTGCGCGGTAATTCATGAGCAAATCCGCCAGGCGGGGGTCATGAAATTTTGGAATAAGGTCAAGCAGTAGTTCCGGTTCAGTGGTGTGAACTTTGTTGCGAAGTTTGCCATCTTGCTTGCCGACGAATCCGTTGTACAACGCATCATCAACATCGGCAGGAGCGGGATGTGATGGTTTGTAGACTTCGCTGATGCGGGCTGCGAGCAGGTCGGCCACAGCTTGATCTTCGGTGAGCATTTTGAAGTGTCGCCGGCACGCATCGACATCGAGGCCGATCCGATCGCAATCGATCGAATCGAGCACTCGGAGATCGCCTACAAGAAATGGTGCCCGATTGCTCTTGATGCCTTTGAGATGAAATCGCTCGACGCCATCGGGAAGATCATCTTGGCGGACAAAGGTTCGAGCAGCAATCGTCTCGGCGTCAGCTGTAAGGAGTTCGCTCGGGTCGTGGCGAAGATCCCATGTGATGTACTCGCGGGCGTTCTGTGGGTGGCGTCCGATGACATGCACCAACGTAGTGCAGCCGTACTTGGCTGGGATCTTCGCGCTGCTATGAATGAGTGGTTGCTTGTCTTCGAGCATGGACTCGACGAGGTGTTTGTCGGTAAGTTTGAGCCCCCAAGCCCAGAGTTTGGGCTGCACGAGCTGGATGATTCGAGCGAATTCAATGGTTGCCCAAACGTCAGCGAGCGCGTCATGCGCGTCGCCATGTTCGATGCCATTGGCCGGCGCAAGTCGGTCGAGCTTGAAGGTTGGCGCTTTGTCTTCGTGACGAGGCCATTCAATGCCATCTGGCCGCAACGCATAGCACGCCCGGGTGAGATCAATGAGATCCCATGCCCGGCATCCCGCTTGCCATCCGTGGGTATATGAGTCGAGAAAGTTTCGCCAGAATCCAAAGCGGCAGATTTCGTCATCGAAGCGAATCGTATTCCAGCCAACCGACACCGTTCCGGGCGCATTCATCAAGGCGTGAATCTCGCTGAAGAACACGCTCTCCCGGATACCTTCGTCGCGGCATCGTTGTGGCGCCACGCCTGTTACCAGTACTGCTTCGGGTGCTGGCAGGCGATCTGCTGGCGGCTGGCACCAGCGAACAATGCCTTTGCCTTCTGGTCCGCGAACGGGGTTCAAGTTATGGTCGGTCCGGATGCAGGCAAACTGCGTCGGGCGACAACAGCGCGGGTCAATCCCGTCGGTTTCAAAGTCGTAGAAGAGAAAGGACCCAGCCATGGCGTGCAGG
>CAVOCO010000115.1:0-4958 GCA_963694215.1 Phycisphaerae bacterium | reverse complement strand
CAAGGCAGGGAACACGCTCATGACAGCGAAGAGGCACAGCAGCACCCCTCCGGCAGCAATGATGCCCATCTCGGCAACGCCGAGGAAAGCGCTAAAGGCGGTGCATCCGAACGCGGCTGCGGTGGTCACGGCGCCGGTAATGAGGCCCGGGCCAACGTCGCAAAAAGTCCGCTCCATTGCTTCAGGAAGCGTTGCGCATTCTGGCTCGATCACTCGCAGCCTTGTCATGATGTGCAGGGCAAAGTCCACGCCGAGGCCAATGAGGATGGCCGAAAAAACCATCGAGAGTAGCTGCAGATGTCCAATAGACACCACCACCCATCCAAAGCTCCACGCAATACCGATGACCAGCGCCGTGGCTGCTAGGAGCGGCAAGCGAATGCGGCGAAACACCCAAATCAACATCGCAGTGATCAGGATGAACGCAACGATGGACGAAATGGTCGAGTCTTTCGTGGCCTGCGCAGTTTCATCTGACTCGATCGCAGGGATGCCAGTGACGCCCCATTCGATATCGTCGTATCCGTTGGTCGACATCCACAGAGCAGTCGCATACCGAAGCGACTCAAGTGCGTCTGCGATGCCCGTGATGGATCCTTCGGTCGGGGCGGTAAGCCCGACAAGAATGGTACGGATTCGCCCCGTCGCCGTAGCGAGTGGTTGCCACTGCTCGGCTCGCTGATCTAAGAGGTCAAAGCGTACCGGCCGGCCAGCGATGGCGTCCATGTAGGGGGAGAGAGCGCCGCGCAACGCCCCAGCATCTGGTTCAGCCCCAGTGTCGCCTTGGCGGAGCATGGTCACAAGCGCTGCAGCAGGAGTGGGGGCTGCAGTGATCGCTCGGCCCTTGGCAAGTTCCTCAAGCGTGCTGTCAAACTCGGCCTGCGGCGCTACCCGCCAGAGCCTTGGGCCGACCTGATTGCCATAAAAACCAGCTTCTGCCGTCTTAATAGATGGTGCTGCGCGAAGGTGGAGCGCAAGTTTGCGAGCTGCAGCATCGACTCGGGCGTCGCTGCGGTCACCCTCAAGGCAGATAACTAGATCATTCCAGTGCGGGAAGTCGCGTCGGTACGTGGCATAACGGCTGGCCCAGGGCAGGTCAGCTGAGATCAGGTCATTTCGATCCATCTTGATGGACAGCGAGGTGAACGCGAGCACGACAGAGCCCACTGCGATAGTGAGGCATGCGGTGAGCGTCCAGACTGGATACCGCGTGACGAGCGATCCCCAGCGTCCGAGCAGTCGATATCGGGCCTGATCGTGCATGAACGGGGCAAGGCTATCAGGACCATCTCAGTTTTGGATGCAGAACCCTCTAACCCGCACGATCGAAACCAATTGGGATAAATGGAGTGAATTCCAATCCAATCTTGCTTCAGGGGGGTCCGTCGGTGGCCGACTTGAATAACAACAAAGGAGCCATATTGCATGGAATCGCGATTGGGACAACTACTAGTTCGAAACGGCGTGCTTGAGGCGCGACAAGTCACGCGGGCATTGGCCGAGCAGGCCCGGACCGGAGCCCCATTTGGGCTGGTCTGTGAGCAGCTTTTTGACGTTGATCCAAAGCATATTGAACAGGCGTGGGCCGATCAGTATGCCGGTCTAACACAAGAGGTGGATCTCTCACAGGAGATGCTCACGCCAGAGGTGCTTGGGCTCATCTCAAGGCGGCAGGCCTGGCAATTTGGTGTCGTGCCTGTGCGATGGGACAGCGGCGAGCTGATGGTGGCCACCATTCCATCAATGCTCGTGCGGGCTCACCGCTTTATGAATCGCACGGTTGATGGGCCAGCATTCTTTGTGATGACAAGCCGATCCGAACTTCTTCAGACGCTTGCTCTCCAGTATCCGCTGCCCGGCGCGATGCTGCCGGACGAGCGAAAAGCAACGACCAAAGCAGCTGCTTGACCCAGGTGCTTGCTCAGTTCGTCCCGAGGACGTACGCTGCGCACCTCCGGCGAGGTAGCTCAGTTGGTAGAGCACGGCATTGAAAATGCCGGTGTCCCCGGTTCAAGTCCGGGTCTCGCCATTGACAAGGCCGCCCCCAAAGGGCGGCCTTGTCAATAGAGCAGGGATCGTTCGCTCTTCTGCGTTCTATTGTTGAGGGGGCGATTTTCGAGCCGTCCACCCCTCAACCTCATCCCACCGCACATCTCCAAGCACCCCAAATTCCTTCCGCCATGCCTCTGCTGCCTCAAGATCAACCTCGGCTGACACCACCTGATCATCATCCCCGCCCTCAGCAAGCACCTCGCCCTTGGCGTCGACAATGATCGACCCCCCTGCATACTGCCACGCCTTATCTGCTCCAACACGATTGCATCCAATCACAACTGCCTGGTTCTCAATAGCCCGCGCAATCAGTAGCGATCGCCAGTGGCTCGCACGCTGCGCTGGCCAGTTGGCAATCACCGTGTACATCTGGGCCCCGTCGCGGACCCCAGTCCGGAATGACTCAGGAAACCGCAGGTCGTAGCAAATCAAGGGGCAGATTTTGGTATCGCCCATATCAAAGACACGAACTCGCTCACCTGGCATATAGACGCCGGGGCTGTTGGTCTTCTTGAACGGGTGCATTTTTTCAGCAATTCCGATCAGTTGCCCGTCTGGGCCGGCAAGCCCCGACACGTTGCGGCCCTTGCCGTCTTGCCCGCGGATCGGCCAGCCATGCACGACCCAGCATTGCCATCTCGCAGCAAGTTCGCAGGCCCATCGCTCAGAGTGGTCATCGATAATGCGGTCCAAGGCGAAACTGAATCCGACATCTCCGAGCTCAGGCATCACAATGAGCCCTCCCGGAGGCGGCTGTGCTGCCTCAAGCAGGGTGTCTACGCGGGCATGGTTTTTAGCCTTGTCTTCCCACGCGATGTCGAATTGGACGCAGTGAATCTGCATGAGAAGAAAGGGCGACCGACGGGATTTGAACCCGCGACGTCCTGGATCACAACCAGGTGCTCTACCCCTGAGCTACGGTCGCCGTAGAGAACATGCAGGATACCCGCAACGGACACCTTCTGGAGGTTCTTTTGGGGGCGTGGTGGAGATGTGTTCGATACACTTCCTCTCTTCGATATTTCGCGGCTCAATTTGTGGGTCGCTTGCTTGCATCAGGACGGAGTTGAGGCATGCCTACTGCACCTACAGCAACACTTGAATTTGCGACCACGATCCATGCCAATAAGTCTGCTGCATGGCTTGTTGAAGAGGCCATTCGCCGTGGCGAAGGGGGCTTGGCCGCTAATGGCGCGCTCGCCGTTGACACTGGCGCGTTGACTGGCCGGAGTCCAAAGGACAAGTTCCTCGAAGACACTCCAGGCATTCACGACACCATTGATTGGGGCAAAGTCAATCGACCAATTACGCCCGAGCGGTTTGCGGCGATTGAAAATATGGCCCGCGAACACTTGGATACGCGCGAGACCTTGTACCGCTTTGATGGATACGCAGGAGCAGATCCCGCCTATCGCCTGAAGGTCAGCGTGATTACAGAGTTCGCATGGCATTGTCAGTTTGCCTCGACGCTGTTTATCAAAGCTGCGATTGAAGATCTGCCAGGATTTGATGCTGACTGGACGATTCTCAATGCATGCACCTTGCAGATTGATGACTGGGAAGCGCTCGGCCTCAATAGTTCAATTGCCATTGTGCAGTCGCTTGAGCAAAAGAAGGTCATCATTGTCGGCACCGAGTACGCAGGCGAAATGAAGAAGTCGATCTTCTACGCCATGAATTACGACATGCCTGATGTTGATGTCTTCCCAATGCATTGCTCGGCAAATGTGGCTGCCGATGACCCAAGCAATGTGGCCTTGTTCTTTGGGCTCTCTGGCACAGGCAAGACGACGCTCTCAGCTGACCCCGCCCGGCCGCTCATTGGAGACGACGAGCACGGTTGGTCTGATCGAGGTGTATTTAACTTCGAAGGCGGCTGCTATGCCAAGTGCATCAAACTATCTGAAGAGGGTGAGCCACAGATTTGGAATGCCATTCGCTTCGGATCAGTGCTCGAAAACACGGTGATTGATCCGGACACAAGAGTTCCGGATTACGATCTTGGCACGAAGACCGAAAACACCCGGGTGACCTATCCCGTCGATTTTATTCCGGGCGCCTGCATCCCATCAGTGGGCGGGCACCCGAAGAATGTCATCTTTTTGACGGCCGATGCATTCGGCGTATTGCCGCCTGTCTCACTGTTGACCCGCGAACAGGCGATGTACTACTTCGTCAACGGCTACACCTCCAAACTCGCTGGCACTGAAGCAGGCGTGACCGAGCCAGTCCCGAATTTTAGCCCATGCTTTGGCGGCCCATTCATGCCTCGACCACCGATGGTCTATGCCGAATGGCTTGATAAACGTGTAGAGGAGCACGGTGCCGACGTATGGCTGCTCAACACGGGGTGGACTGGCGGCCCATACGGCACAGGCGAGCGGTTTAAGCTGGCATGGACCCGCGCATTTGTCGCGGCCATTCTTGACGGCTCATTGCGAAATGCGACCTGGATGCCCGAGCCAGTCTTTGGCCTTCGAACGCCAGACGCGTGCGCGGGTGTACCGGACGAAGTGCTTACGCCGCGGAACACATGGTCTGACCAATCGGCCTATGACCGAACGGCAGCAGATCTTGCTCAGCGGTTCCGCGTCAACGACGGCAATTACAATCTCGTAGATGAAGTTCGTGCCGCCGGGCCACGCAAAGGCTGATTTTGTAGCTCATTGAGTGGCCCGCCACGCCCCCTCACCTCGTCCATCACGACGGCGTGAGGGGGCGATGTCATTCGCCATTTCCTCTTATTTGTGCAGGCGGGTTATAAATTTTCGGCCTCATGACGAACATCGCCCCCACTGAGCGGCCGAGAATTATCGCTGTTTAGTCTCAATAGCTCCGGGTCGCGCCTGAAATACCAAATTTTCCGATTGTTCCTGAAAGAAGCATGGGTCTGAATGGACTGTCCC
>CAVOCO010000114.1:0-4969 GCA_963694215.1 Phycisphaerae bacterium | reverse complement strand
TGTGCCGGACGAATGTGACCTGCTTGACCCCAACCAAGACACCAATGAAAATGGCGTGATTGACGAGTGCGAGTGCGTTTCGGCATGCGATGTCAACAATGACGGGCAATGCACAATCGATGACTTCCTTATTATTCTCAAATCACAAGGCTGCCCCGCACCTGGGCCCTGCCCGGGTGACTTCAACGGCGACGGCGGCACGGATATCAATGATATTCTTGACTACCTTGGGGCTGGCTGCTTGTAAGGCGGCCATCGCGACAGACTCGCCCGAGCCGGGCGTGGTGGCTCAGGCCGCGAGCGCCTCGGCTATTTCTACGATCATGACATCAAGCATGCGATCTGCTTTGCCCAGCCCTTGCCGCAACCGTTGTTGGTGACGCAGCGCGTCGCCGAGCAAGTGAGCGAGTCGCTCAGGTGAGACGCGGCCGGCAACTGATATTGTTGCGTCTCCTGCTGGGCCCCATAATTTAAGGTCTTTGCGAATCTGTTGTGGGCCAGCGCCAGACTGCCGCATCCGCGCTGCTGCATGAAGCCGCCGCAACATATCGGTTACCGCCCAGGCCACTAAAACATCGCTCTGCCGTGACACGCCTAGCAGTTCATGAACCGTTGTCAATCCACGCGCCGCGCCGCCAGCAAGCAATGCATCTTGAATAACCCATGCTTTCTCTTCGCGGCTCAGTGGCACGGCCTCGTCCACAAGCTTCGTGTCAATGGGTGTGTCGTCTGGCGACATTGCAGCGAGCTTGGCCAATTCAGAATCGAGCCGCGCAAGATTGCAGCCAACACGCCGAACTAATCGCTCAGCGGCGCCGCGCTCAATCTCTGCGCCGTGCTGCTTTCCTACACGCCCAAAGACCCACCGAAGCGTATCGGCCGGACCGAGTGGTTTGATGCGGTGCACAAGGCCGACCTGATCAATGGCCTTGTCGATCTTTCCGCGATGCCATGTGTCTGCCCGCAAGAGCAGTGTCGCATCGGCGCAGGGCGAAGCCACATATTTTTCTAAGAGAGCACGGGCTCGGCTTGGGCCGCTGCCTTCGCCACGAGCGGCAAGAAATCTGTCGGCTTTATCGACAATGACAATCTTGTGCTGCTGCAGCAATCCGTATGTACGCAATTCATCGAGCACATCTGCAGGGCTCGCCGAGTCGCCATCAAAGTCAAATCGCTCAATTTCGCCGTGGACTTTTTCTAAGGCATCGATGAGCTGCCGCGTGTAATACGGCGACAGAAAGGCGTCGTCCCCAATCAGGGCAACCACTCGTAATGATGCATCGAAGCTGACCTTGGCCATGTCCTGAGAATAGCGTCCGGGCGACTCAGGCGAGCGACAACTTCACGTTCGGTGGCGACCTTCATGAGCGAATCGGCCTTGCGAGCTCGGCTGCTCCGGTACGCTCTTGCCATGCTCGCCATTGAAGTCATTCTGGGACCGGACCGTGGTCGACGATTTTCACTGCCTCCGGGCGAGCCGCAACTCCTTGGCCGATCCTCTGAGGCGGTCCCACTGACCGACCGAAGTGTGAGCCGGCGGCACGCAGAAATCACGCCAAACGGTGATGAGTGGTTGATCCGTGACCTCAAGTCGTCACATGGCACCGAGGTCAACGGAACGCTGATCCATGGGCCAACCCGTATTGCCCTTGGGGACACGATTCGGTGCGGACAGAGCCAGTTCGCACTCATTGAGAACGTCGACTTTGTAGCCGGCCCCGGAACGAGCAGTCCACCAAACCGCAACTGCCCCCCACCAATGCTTCTGCCAACCGATCCCGAACTGCAGCAGCGTGTGCTTGCCATGATTTGGAATATCACCGGATACGAGGGCACCTCCGATAGAACAACTGAGCTGTGCTCCACGCTCTCGCTCGGCGTCGGGGCGAGCCGAGTGTATGAATCGGATCAGTTCGTCCAAGGCAATGCCTTCATGATTCCCCTGAGGCATACCAAGAGCACCGTACACCTAGCATTGTGCTTTGAGTCGCCGCCTGAGCTATGGCAGCAATCTGCCGCAGAACTAGGCATTTGGCTCTTTGAGACGCTTGGCGAAGCGAGTCGAGTGGCAGAACGAGATCGGCTCGCTGCCATGGGCGAAACCGTTGCCGTCATTAGCCATGCTGTCAAGAACATCCTGCAAGGCCTCCAGGGCGGTGCTGGTGCCATTGAACTGGCCATTTCACGTGGTGATCTTGAGCTCGCCCGCAAAGGTTGGCCAATCCTTGCCCGAAATCTTGACCGCATCCACGATCTCACCTTCAATATGTTGGCGTGGTCTCGCACGAGTCACCTTGATCTCACCACTGGATCGCTTCAATCGCTGGTTGATGATGTCGTGGCGTTGCAGCGACCAACCTTCGAGCAGCGTCGCGTCCGCCTTGAAACGGCAGGCGATCCACTCGAGGCCGTGCCTTTTGATGCTCCTGCCCTTCACCAAGCTGTGCTGAATCTTGTACTCAATGCTCTCGAGGCCGTTCCGCCACGCCGCGGCACCGTGTGTATCGAGACTTCGATTGACCAGCTGCGACAAGAGGCTGTACTGGCCGTCATAGATAATGGCCCAGGCGTACCGATTGCATCGCAGCAGAGCATCTTTGAACCATTTTCTTCGAATCGCGGCCAACGCGGCACAGGGCTCGGCCTCGCAGTGACCCGCCGAATCGCCGCAGCGCACGGCGGACGCCTCGTCCTGCATACGCCCGATGCCGGAGGTGCTCGATTTGAGATCAGGTTACCCCTCCATGTGACCGATGGTGATCCGGGCGACACTGATGTGCCACCTTTGGCTTGTATCGACCCGGATGAATTCGAACCCTAAGCCCACGCCGAGACTATGATGGCGACCTTCACTGAAACCACTACTTCCACAAGGAATGCCTCCACGATGGATACCGCGGCCCCCCACCCGCTCTCAATGATGCCGCCAGATATGCGGGCATCAGGACAGCTTCAGCGTACGCGCGAGATGACACTCGATGAGCTCTTGCTCGAAAACCGAGTCATCTTCCTCGTTGGCGAAATTAACCACGCCTCCGCCGCCCGCGTCATGATGCAGATGCTCTATCTCGAAGATCAGAAACGTGGGCAGCCCATCAACTTCTACATCAATAGCCCTGGTGGCTCAGTCGATGACACGCTCGCGTTGTACGACACGATGCGGTTCATCTCGAGTGAAGTCGCAACCTACTGCATTGGACGCGCGTACAGCGGGGGAGCCGTACTCTTGGCCGCAGGCCAAGAAGGGCAACGGCACATCCTGCCCCACGCCAAGGTGATGATTCACCAGCCATATGGCGGTATCACGGGCCAAACAACTGATGTGAAGATTCAGGCCGAGCAGATCATCAAGGCTAAAGAAACCCTGAATCACATTCTTGCTGATCACACTGGCCAACCGTATGACACGGTGTCAGCTGACTCTGAGCGTGACAAGTACTTCACAGCCGCCGAAGCCAAGGCTTATGGCCTTGTGGACACCGTGGTTGAATTCCCAGAACCCAAGAAGACGAAGAAGGATTCCTGAGTCTATGTCGCAGTTGATTCCCATCGTCATCGAGAAGGAAGGTCGCGGGGAACGCGCCTACGACATCTTCTCGCGTTTGCTTAAGGATCGCATCGTCTTTCTCGCCGGACCGGTGATGGATGATTCTGCCAACCTCATCGTGGCGCAGTTGCTGTTTCTAGCCAACGAAGACCCCAAAAAAGACATCAACCTCTATGTCAGCTCCCCTGGCGGAAGCGTGACAGCAGGGCTTGGCATCATCGACACGATGAATTTCATCCCGTGCGATGTCGGCACGTACATCATTGGCCAAGCCGCTTCAATGGGCTCGCTCATCGCCTGCTCTGGGGCTAAAGGCAAGCGGTGCACACTTCCCAACTCCAAGAACCTGATGCACCAGCCTCTACTCGGTGGTGTCATGGAAGGTCAGGCAACAGATCTGCAGATCGAGGCTGAAGAGATGCTTCGCCTCCGCGATGTGCTGTACAAGATCTATGCCGATGCCTCTCTGCGAACGGTCGAGCAAGTCGAAAGTGATTGCGAACGCAACTGTTGGCTCGATGCCAAGGGTATGAAAGAGTTTGGACTTGTTGACCGCATCATCGACAGACTCTCGCCAGAGAACGCCTGATGAAGACGCGTGGCATGCTGGTGCTTGCATCGCTTGTTGTAACTGTCCCTCTGCTTGGATGTGACGGAGCCTCTCGGCGGGCAAGTGCTCGATTACGCACCGAAAACGCGGCCCTCCATCGACAGATCGAGGGCCTTGATGCCCGAACGCGGGAACTCGAAGCCTCACTCAACGCAGACGTCACGGGCAGCTCGCCCGAATTGGCCGCGATTGACACGCCTCAGGTGGCAACATTGTCGATCTCATCGATGAGCGGCTTTGAGCCAGGTGATACCCCCGGCACGACTGTCCTTGAAGTACATGTCCAAGCGAGCGATGGTCGGCAACGACCCATTCAACTCATTGGGCCGCTCGAAGCCCAGATATTGCGGCCAGTTCCAGGGGGGACGCCGCAAGTGCTGGCTGATATCACGCTTAACCCCGCCGAAGTGCGGGATGCCTGGCGTGGGGGAATGTTTGGCGCGACCTATCTCATGCCGGTGCTGCTCTCCACGAGCGACCTCCCATCGGGCGTCCCGCTGCTCGTCCATGTCTTTCATGACGATGCTCGAACCGGCCGCCGGCTTGAGTCGACTGGCAGTGTGGCCCACACGCCATCCACCGACTCGCCCTGATATCAATATCAGGCACGCCGGCGACCAAAGACAACTGGCGGTAAACTGCACGCATGCGTCGCTTGCTGACTGCAATTCTGCTCACGCCAATGGTTCTCGGTCCTTTGACTGGGTGTTACCGGCCGTTATTCGATGAGCGATTGCCGCGTCACCAGTACCAGTCATACGACACTGCGCGGAATGGCAACGTGCCAACTGAGGAGTTCGACCTCTTTGGAA
>CAVOCO010000113.1:0-4973 GCA_963694215.1 Phycisphaerae bacterium | reverse complement strand
TTGCCAACGTGGCAATAGACTCTCAAACCGACGAGCCTCACTGCCAATCGTTCTCTCAATTTCCGTCTTGTATCGACTGGCAGCGCTAATCGCACGAAATACATCACCGCTTACTTCGCCGCCATCCAACATGGAATCGATTTTGGCAAGGGCTGCGTTGCCTTGCCCGCCACGGTCCATGTCGGCTTCGAAGTCCTCGATCAACTGCTCAAGTTGGCCGTAATTCTCGCCCGCAACTTGAATAAGTTGCTGCTGAGAAAATTGCCGGGCGCCTTCGATATCGCCCTCTACACGCTGCGACATTCGAGAGAAGTCCTCAAACGACTTCTGCAAGAAAAGCGGCGGCTTGGGCTCATCAGTCAACGTTATTTCTACGATACGAATGCCGCTGTCGGCTGCGTCAAGCATGGCCTGTGATCGCTCCAGCAAGAGACTCCGCAACGCGTCGCTCGACATCGTATTTCGTAGATCATCCAGCGTATGTCGCGCCGCAATCGAAACCGTAGCTTGCTGCAACGCAAGCCGAACCAAGGCGCTAGCCTTCGTGTCTGCAACCGCTTCAAGGAAGCCACTCGGATTGATAATTTCAAACCTTGCCTCTGTACTAAGGTGGCCAATTTCACGGTCGGAGGTCAGGAACGATCCATCGCGTTCCGGCTTGATCCGATCTGATGACTTGGCTTCCTTGACCGCTCGGTCACGGCCCTGCACTCCCACGCCACGAGTCACAAAGGCATTGCCATCAGTTACTGTCCGGCCCTCAGCCTGAAACACCACGAATTCACCAATCGGTGGTGGCCAATTCATCTGCAAACCAGGCATCAGGCCCTCACCATCAACAATGCGGCCCCACAAGGTGGCGACCCCGCTCTGGTTGGCATCAACAGTCTTAAAGCCAGAGAAGAGATACAGGCCAAGCAAGCACAAGATGGCCAGCTGCAAAAGGCGGAAGCTCAGCTGCAGCGCCTCGGCAAGCGAGCGATTGGCGGGGTCCATGGCCTCGCGGAGCTGGGCTGCGTCGCCGACGCCCTGATCTACTTCAAGCTTGGCTGAGGCTACACGCTGGCGGCCAGCGTCTTGAAGACCATCATCATTTAACGGCGCGTCGCTCATTGAACTGCCTCATCGACCTTGCTTGTCTTAAGCACGTCAGATGTTCCCTCGGCCTCAAGGAGATGCCACGGCTGCATTTTGGTATCAATAATGAAGGTTGTATTCTCGGAGAGTGACTGCTCCAACGCGTCAACCCACAACAAGAAGATCGCAAGTTGTTCATCTTTGCCCATCTCGGCGAGGTAATGAGCGGCGAGTTCATCACCCTCGGTGCGAATCTCTTGGGCTCGTTGAGACGCGAAGGCTAGAATCTTTTCTACCACTCCAGCAGCGTGCGATTTAATCCGCTCGGCCTCAGCAGCGCCTCTCGCACGCTCGCTGTCGGCAAGCGTGTCTCGGCTTGCTTGCATTCGGCGAATGACCTCGCTCGTCGTCGACTCTTTGAATGCAATTCGGCTAATACCAACAATGACGGGCTTTACGCCCTCAGACACGACTGATCCCATGCGAGCAAGCACGGCCTGCTCGGCCTCTTCAAGCTTGCTCTCCCCGCCAAGCAATTCGCCAAACGAGTACTTCGAGAGAATTGTGATTGCGTCGCGGAACTGTGCACGCAATGCATCATGAGCAGCAGCAATATCAGGAAAAGATCGATAGAACTGCAAGGGACCATCGCCCTCCCGCTCTACTCGCCACAACAAAAATCCTCGCACGACAATCTGCTGGCCATCTGCTGTTTGAATATTCTCGAGTGGGCCCTCGAGAATCTGCAGCCGAGTGTCATACAAATTGACCGAATCGGCAAAGAATGGAAGCCTGAAGTGCAGCCCGGATTCCCGCACAATGCTCCCTTCATCCACCTTGCCGAACGTACTTTGAATGGCGACTTGGTTATACGAGACTGTGTAGGTCATGCTGAACAAAATCAACACAGCGAGAATGACCAACCCGACAATGATGGCAGTTGCCTTCTTCATAACTATTCCTGGCTCTCAGTACCGTCGAGTAACGATTCCGAGAAGACTGTGTTGGGGGAGGCGAGTTCACGCAACTCCACGTTGAGTTCAAGCTTGGATGGATCAACGCCGATGACATACTTTCGCATCGACGGGAGATACTGGGCATAGAGCTTCATAATGGATCTCTGCCGGAACAATTGCGGCGCGGCGACCCATGAGGATTGCTGCCCCCGGACACGAGCAGCCTGGCCGCGGCGGGCGAGCATGTCGACGAGCTTGCCACGCTCGGCAGCAGCAATGATCTGATAGGCGGCGCCGCCGCCCTTCCTCACAATGACTTCGGCCGCAGCAATAGTCTCGTCAAGATGGGCCTGAGCAGCACGCTGATCAGCATCGGCTGCCGTGCTCAATGCCAACCGAGCAGCCTCTACAGCATCAACGGCTTCAACCAGTGGCCCAAGATAGATTGGGTCACCCACGGCAGAATTCAATACGTTGGTCTTCTCGCGCTCAGCGTTACGTGTGGCGCGAAGATTTTGCTGCACCGCCACCGGCAAATCTTCAAAGGACTGCACCGCATCTGCTGGAGGCGACACCAAGGGCAAACTCACGTTTACAACTTCAATGCCAGACTCAAGCGTGTTGAGTCGCTTCTGAATTCGTGCCTCAAGCATGGTGCCGAGATCACCACGATCGATCGTGAGAACATCGTCAAGATTCAGCGTCGCAAAGAACCGCGTCGCCTCGGCAATTGAAATCGATCGCAAGATGCGTTCTCGATCAGTCATCTGTTGCCGGCGGCCCTTGCTATCTGTTCCAAAGTCTAGGAATCGAAGCAGGCTGTCATTCTCGCCTTTCACACGCCAGCCCAGAACAATGCGGGCACGAACAAGCGCCCAGCCTGTGTTCCGAACGAGGCCATCGTCGGCGGCTTCAATATCAGAGATCAGTTTCGACGACTCGTCTTGTCCGAGCTGAGAGGGCCGAACGATGAACTGGTAGTCCTTGGCCTTATTCTGGAGTTCGACGAGCTTGCTCCAGTCGTCATAGAACGAGACGCCGTCTTCGGGTGGCGTCACAGGCAGTGACCGCACCATAGTGATGTCATGCAGCGTCGCGTATTCGATTGGCCACGGAAGTTTCCAGAAGGCCCCCGACGGCTGCACGTCCCCGTCACTCGATGGAACAATTCGACCACTGCGTAAACGCAGTCCTTCTTCACGACCACCAACCACGACGAGCGTGCTCATGGCCAGCAAGGAGACAATTGACAAACCCGCGAGCCAAACGCCGCTGCGGAGCACCAGTTGGTAGCCCCATGAACTCGTAATATCAAATCCAAACTGGTAGTTCACGGCCTCATTGATTGAACGGACGAATGAGTCAGGCCGCGACAAGAGGCTGAGCGTGCGGGAATCAAATGCCGCCCGCGGAAACTCGCCCGCAACTCGCGGTCGGTACGCGTTGAGCACGATGGCCAGGACGATTTCAATCGCCACCAAGAACATAAAGATCGGAATACCCCAGGCAACACCTTCAATGACACCAGGAATATCAAAGAATCGGAATACCACGGCAATCGCAAGTGCAAGGCACACCAACGCGTTGCCCACCATGATGCCAGCGCCACTACGAAGGTTCCGCCATGCTGAGAATTCAGCCATCCCTGCGAGAAACCGTGAGAAGATGAACGCCACAATGCCAAAGGCGATGTCAATGGCAATCAACCAACCACGATGAATCGAAACTTCAAACACGGCATCAGCTTCGCCTGCGCGTGTCTCATTGAGATAAG
This sequence comes from Phycisphaerae bacterium, assembly GCA_963694215.1. Lineage (GTDB taxonomy): Bacteria > Planctomycetota > Phycisphaerae > Phycisphaerales > SM1A02 > UBA12567. The sequence goes on along the minus strand of CAVOCO010000113.1, from coordinate 1,166 downwards.
ACAAAATCAACCAGCCCGCGAACCCAAGGCCAACGGCAAAGCCAAGACTCAATGCAGGCAAGACCCACCGATACAACATTCGAAGACGGCGAGCGGCCAGACCCCCAATGCCATCGGCACCCTCAAACAATGCCACATCGCCACCCGATGCCAACAGTTCATCCGCCTCGAGCGATTCAAGATGCTCAAGACGATGCTGATTAAACACAATAAGAAGCCCGACCCATACGACCAAGCCGAGCAGGGCCCAGATCGAGGCAATTACACTGCCGGTATCGCCAAGTGAAAGTCCTACGACCAGCAAGACGGCAGCGAACAGCGCCTGAAGCAAGAACCCGAGTCCCGCGATATTGGTGGCTCGCTGATAGGCCAGATGATCAACTCTCATAGCTACCTATCGTCTCCAGTTGCGGCCACTCCGAGGCGACCAAATTCCATCGGGACACCGATGTCTACGTTCCTAGTACCCACCGAGGTTCCGATGGGATGAGTAAATTATCATGAATCTCCGAACCTCGCCGGCATCTGAGGCGGTGATAGTCCATCAAACTCATCTCTGCCTCGATACGATACCACTCAACATGTTCTCACAGATCTTCGCCATCGCCCGAAACACTTTCTTTGAGAGCCTGCGCCAGCCGGTCACTTTGGTCGTTGTTGTTGCCGCAGCCCTGTTGCTTGTCATGAGCAATCCCCTCGCAGCCTTCACAATGGGCGAGGATCAAAGGATGCTGATTGATATCGGCCTCGCGACCATATTCCTTGCTGGGGCCGTGCTTGCATCATTCCTTGCGACCAATGTGCTTGGCCGCGAAATCGCCAATCGAACCGCGCTGACCGTTATTTCAAAGCCCGTGAGCCGCCCAGTCTTCATGCTCGGCAAGTACTTTGGGGTCCTCGCGGCCCTACTAGTGGCTTGCCTTGCCCTAACGCTTGTCTTCATGCTCGTAGAGATGCATTCCGTCTTGCAAACGGTGCGCGATCCGATCCATGTGCCCGTCATGATATTTGGGTTCGGCGGCGTGGCCCTTGCTGTGGTCGCGGCCGTTTGGTGCAACTATTTCTACTCCATGTCCTTCACGAGCACGGTCATCTTTCTGTCCGTTCCGATTCTGCTTGTTGCCTATGTACTCACGCTGAACTTTGACCCTGACTTTAGCCGGCAC